>DATKPZ010000189.1:0-13371 GCA_035523815.1 Alphaproteobacteria bacterium | reverse complement strand
CTCGACGAGCAGTTGCTCGAGGGACGGCAAGAACTCGTGCAGCGGCGGGTCGAGCAGACGAATCGTGACGGGCAGGCCGGCCATGGCTTCGAGAATGCCCACGAAATCCGCGCGTTGAATCGGAAGCAGCTTCTCGAGCGCAGCTTCGCGTGCTGCCGGCGTATTGGCCATGATCATTTGTTGCACGATCGGCAAGCGATCCGGGTGCATGAACATGTGCTCGGTGCGACACAGCCCGACGCCCTGCGCGCCGAGCTCGCGCGCCTTACGCGCATCTTCCGGCGTGTCGGCGTTAGCCCAGACTTCCAGGCCGCGCACGTCGTCGGCCCACGAGAGAAACGTCGCGAGCCAGTCGGGAAGCGTCGTCGGCGCATCGATCAACGCGAGTTTGCCCGCGATGACGTTGCCCGTCGTCCCGTCGATCGTGAGCCAATCGCCCTCGTGGAACTCGCGGTCGCCGATGTGAAGAATCTTGTTGCGGCGATCGATCTCGAGGGCTTCGCAACCGGCGACGCATGGCTTACCCATACCGCGCGCGACCACCGCCGCATGTGAGGTCGCGCCGCCCTTTGCGGTGAGCACACCGCGCGAAGCAATCATGCCGTGCACATCGTCCGGCGTCGTCTCGACGCGCACCAGGATCGTATCTTTGCCCGCCTCTTTCCACGCGACCGCGTCGTCGGCCGTGAAGACGATCTGGCCGGATGCCGCGCCGGGCGATGCGTTGAGACCCTTGGCGCAAATATCGACCCGGGCTTTGGGATCGATCCGCGCGTGGAAGAGCTGATCGAGCGATTCGGCCTCGACACGCGAAAGCGCCGTCCGCTCGTCGATCAGACCTTCGTGCACCATGTCGAGCGCGATCCGGACGGCCGCCTCTGCGCTGCGTTTGGCGCTGCGCGTCTGGAGCATGTAGAGCTTGCCCCGCTCGACCGTGAATTCGATGTCTTGCACGTCGTGGTAGTGCTGCTCGAGCCGTTGCGCGATGTCGCGGAACTGCTGGTAGATTTTCGGCTGGGTTCGCTCGAGATCGGCGATATGCTCGGGCGTGCGCGTGCCCGCGACGACGTCTTCACCTTGCGCATTGCTCAGGTACTCGCCGAAAAGCACGTTCTCGCCGGTGTTGGGATTGCGCGTGAATGCGACGCCGGTGCCCGAGTCGTCGCCCATATTCCCGAACACCATCTCGACCACGCTCACCGCGGTTCCCCATTCGTCTGAAATCTTGTTGAAGCGGCGGTAGTCGATCGCGCGCCGCGAATTCCACGAGTCGAATACGGCGCCGACGGCGAGGCGCAACTGTTCGCTCACGTCCTGGGGAAAGGGACGACCGCTGCGCTCTTGCACGATCGCCTTGAATTTCTCCGCGAGCCCGCGCCACGACGCGGCATCGATCCCAGGATCGCTCTCGACGCCGAGCTCACGTTTGCGCTGCTCGATCAGCTCGTCGAAGTGCTCTTTCTCGATGCCGAGGACGATCTCGGCGAACATCATGATGAAACGCCGATAGGCGTCCCAGGCGAAGCGTTCGTTGCCGGTGAGCTTAACGAGTCCCTCGACCGTGCGGTCGTTGAGACCGAGATTGAGGATCGTATCCATCATCCCGGGCATCGACACGCGCGCGCCGCTGCGCACCGAGACCAGCAGCGGATCGGCCACGTCGCCGAAACGCTTGCCCGTCCGCGCTTCGAGTTCGCGCATGGACTGTTCGACCTGCGCATCGAGGCCGCTCGGATATTTTCGGCCCTCTCGATAAAAGTCGAGACAAGCTTGCGTCGTGATGATAAAGCCCCGCGGTACGGGAAGCCCCGCGCGCGTCATCTCGGCCAGCCCGGCGCCTTTTCCACCGAGGAGGTCGACCATCGACCCGTCGCCCTCGTCAAAAAAGTAGACGTACTTTGTCGCTACGGTCGTCGTCATGTTCCTAGAGCCTCCGGAAGCTAGCGGAGTTGTACCCCAAAATAGCGCTCGAGCGCCTCGGCCGCCACGCGCTCCTGGCGCATGGAATCACGCTCGCGAACCGTTACCGTCCCGTCTTCGAGCGTATCGTAGTCGACGGTGACGCAGAACGGCGTACCGATCTCGTCCTGGCGCCGATAAAGTTGACCGATATTCCCTTCGTCGTACTGCGTGCGGTGCAGCGGCCGCAGCGCGGCCTCGATGGCGTGCGCCCGCTCGACGAGTTCCGGTTTGTTGCGCGCAAGCGAGAACACGGCCACCTGCACGGGCGCGATAAAGGGATGAAAGCGAAGGACGGTGCGCTCGGTTTCTTTACCGTTCGGATCGACGCTCTTCTCGCGCTCGTACGCATCGACCAGCATCGTCAGCGTGGTTCGATCCATGCCGGCGGAGCTTTCGATCAAGATCGGCGTGTAGTGGGTCTTACTCGCCTCGTCATAGTAGCGCAGGTCCTTGCCCGAGAGCGCCATGTGCGCGTCGAGATCGTAGGTGCCGCGGTGAGCGATCGATTCGAGCTCGCCCCAGCCCCACGGAAAGAGATACTCGACGTCGATGCCTGCCTTGGCGTAATGCGGGCGCTCCTGCTCGGTCAACTCGTAAAAGCGCAACCGCTCGGGCTTTACGCCATACTGGGAGTACCAAGCCTTGCGCCGATCGACCCATCCCTGGAAAGCTTCGAGATCCTTGCCGTCGTCGGGTACAAAATATTCGAGCTCGGCCTGCTCGAACTCGCGCAAGCGATACGTAAAATTTCCCGGTGTGATTTCGTTCCGGAACGCCTTCCCGATCTGCGCGATGCCGAACGGCGGGCGTTTGCGCGCCGTTTGATACACGTTTTTGAAGTTGACGAAGATGCCTTGCGCCGTCTCCGGACGCAGATACGCGACCGACGCCGTATCTTCCATCGGGCCGACTTGCGTTTTCATCATCAAATTGAAGTTGCGCGGCTCGGTGAAGCTGTCTTTACTCCCGCAATCCGGGCATTGGTGCGGATCCTTGAGATGATCGAAGCGAAATCGATGCTTGCAGACCTTGCAGTCGACGAGCTTATCGTGAAAGACGTCGACGTGTCCGGAGGCCTTCCAAACCAGCGGATGCATGATGATCGATGAATCGAAAGCGACGACGTCGTCGCGCAGCAGCACGTTCTCGCGCCACCACGCCTCCTTGACGTTGCGCTTGAGCACCGCCCCAAGTGGGCCGTAATCCCAGAAGCCGTTGAGTCCGCCGTAGATCTCGCTCGATTGAAAAATGAAGCCGCGGCGCTTGGCCAGGGCGGTGATCTCGTCCATCGTCACGGGGCTCTGCGGGGTCGTGGTTTCCATAGGGGTTGTTCAATTTATCAAGCTCCCTCGAATACCCCCGATGCGACTTTTATCTTAGTTGATATCAATATGTTGATATACTATTCTGAATATCAGGAGGACACCACATGCTTTTCGCATCCCTAGCACTCTCAGCCGCCGTCGCAACGGCCCCCGCCCAGATCGCCTACAGCGGCACCGCGCCGGTACGCGTCGCCTCGTGCTCGGTCACGCAGGCCTCTCCCGCCCTCTACAATCCCTTTGGCACCAATGGCGCCGCCCAGGCCGCCGAGACCGCGATCTCGTTCGTGAACCAGGCTCCGGGCGCGGTCTCGGCCGTGACGTTCAGCGTCAGCGACGGCCGGACGACCAGCCGAATCGTGGACAAAGGCACCTTTTCGAGCGGCGTGGCCATCAACCACAGCTTCATCACGCCGGAATTTGGAGACGAACTCGGCGGCGTGAGCTGCTCGGTCGAATCCGTTGCTTTCACGGACGGTAGCATCTGGCAAGCCCAGTGACGGCTTTTCCCGAAGAGTCGCCCATGGCATCAACTCCCGACGAGGAGACTGGGCGACTCTTCCTTCATCTCAAGGCCGCAAACGCGGCGTCGCGCAATGCCCTCGACGACGCGCTGAGCGATCTGGGGATCACGACGCAGCAACTGCTCGTTTTACGAGCGGTTGAATTCAGCCCCGCCGTATCGGGGGCACAGCTGGCGCGCGATTGCTTCGTTTCGCCGCAAGCAATGGCAGCAAACATCAGCAAGCTGGAATCCGCGGGTCTCATCACCCGCAGCAAGGGCGAAGGCCGCGTGCTCGAGACCTATCTCACCGAGAAGGGTCACGCTATTCTGGATCGCGCCGGCAGCCGCGTTCAATCGGCCGAACGCTACATCGCCGAAATCCTCGGCGCCGATACGATCGCGAACCTGGATCGCGTGCTACGCGATCTCACCAACTGCTTGCAAAAGAGCCTCGTGGTCACGACCTCGCGCACGTGGGACACCGACGAGGAGGCTTAGCTCGATCAGGTCCCGATCGCCGACGCTAGCCTGTTGCGCGGCGAGGCGATCGAATGCACGAGCAAAGCGCCGGCGGCCCTCGTCGTCAAAGTGCAAGCCCAGTTCTCCGGCCCGCGCGAAGAGTGCGTGCCGGCCCGAATTCCGCCCCAGCGTCAGCGTGGTCGCACGCCCGACCGAGCGTGGATCGACGATCTCGTAGGTCGAACGCTCCTTGAGGACCCCGTCCTGATGAATGCCCGACTCGTGCGCGAACGCGTTCGCCCCAACGACGGCTTTGTTCTTTTGCACGGCCATCCGCGTGCCGCGCGCAACCGTTTTTGAAATGTGCTGCAAGTTCGAGGGATCGAAGCGAGTGACGGCGCCAAAAAGGTCGGCCCGCGTTTGCAACGCCACCACGATTTCTTCGAGCGCGCAGTTCCCCGCGCGCTCACCGATGCCGTTGATCGTGCACTCGACCTGGCGCGCACCGGCGCGCACCGCCGCGAGCGCGTTGGCCGTCGCCATGCCCAAGTCGTCGTGGGTATGTACGCTGATGCGCACGTGCTCGACGCCGGCAATGTGGGCGCGAAGATACCCGATCAGCGCCTCCATCTCGGCCGGCGTGATGTAGCCGACCGTATCGGGAACGTTCAGCGTGCTCGCTCCCGCCGCAACCGCCGCCGAGAAAATCTCGGCCAGAAAGGCCGGATCGGATCGTGTCGCGTCTTCGGCCGAAAACTCGACGTCGTCGCAGTAGGTACGCGCCCGCGTTACCGCTTCGCCCGCCATCTCCACCGCGCGCTCGGCGCTGATTGCGAGCTTGTGCCGCAGATGCACCGGCGAGGTGGCGATGAACACGTGGATCCGCGGACGGCGCGCGCCGGAAACCGCGCGGGCCGCGGCCTCGATGTCCTCGCTCGTGCAGCGTGCGAGCGCGGCAACGCGGGCCCCTCGCGTCCGCTTGGCAATCTCTTTGACGCTCGCGAACGAGACTTCGTTGGAGATCGGGAAACCCGCCTCGATCGTGTCGACGCCGGCCTCGTCGAGCAGGCGCGCGATCTTAAGTCGAGTGGAGGCCGTCATTGCTGCTCCCGGCGATTGCTCGCCGTCGCGTAGCGTGGTGTCGAAAATCTCGACGGTCTCCATGGCGGCCTCCTTTAGGCTGACGTTAGCGCGCGTATTCGACCCAGTCGGCGTGGCGCGGATCTTCCCCGCGTACGGCCTTCTGGTACGCATGTTGCAATTGAGTCGTTACCGGTCGCTCTTTGGGCAATGCGTGATCGTCGATTTGCAGAATCGGCATCACCTCCGCGGCCGTTCCCGTAAAAAAGACTTCGTCGGCGGCAAATAAGTCCGGTGGCGTAATGCGACCGATCTCGACGTCGATACCGCGGTCGCGCGCCAATTGCACCACCGAATCCTGCGTGATGCCCTCGAGGATGTCGGCGGAGGCCTCATTGGTGCGCATGCGCCCGTTCTTGACGACGAAGATGTTCTCGCCGGTGCCTTCGGCGACGTCGCCTCGATCGTTGAGCAAGATCGCCTCGTCAAAGCCGCGCCGTTGCGCATCTTGCAGCGCGAGAATAGAATTGGTGTAGTGGCCGCACGCCTTGACGGTCGACGGCATCGAGCGCGATGGCGTCTTTTGCCAGAGCGACATCGTCACGCGAACGCCTTCGGCTTCGCCAAGGAGCGAGCCGGAGAGCGGCTTGAGCGCGATCAGCACGTGCGTCGGACAATTGAACGCGGGCGCAAGCGAAATACCCTTCTCGCCGAAATACGCGAGCGGACGGATATAGCCCGATGCGAACGCGTTCGCGTGCAGGGTTTTGAAAATCGCAGCGGAGAGCGTCTCGAGGTCGTACGGGATGTCCAGTCCGTAGACGCCCGCCGATACGAAGAAGCGCTTGAGGTGATCGCGCAGCCGGAACACGCCGGTCCCCCGAGCGGTCTCGTAGGCGCGAATCCCCTCGAAGACACCGGACCCGTAGTGCAATGCATGGGTGAACGGTCGCACCGTGATGTCGCTCGAGTCGGCGAGTTCTCCGTCGAACCACATCCAATCGCGCACGGCAGTCGCAGCAATCACGGACAAACCTCCGCGGTCGTCACTGCACCGTGTGCCGCCGAACCGACCGTCGCCATGTATTTGGAAAATACGCCGCCCCGGTAGTGGGGCTCGGGGGCGCGCCAGGCGCGCAACCGCTCGGCGATCACCGGCGTCGCGACCGCTAGATCGAGCGTGCGAGCCTCAACGTCGATCACGATTTCGTCGCCGTCGCGCACCGCGGCAATCGGACCGCCGACCGCCGCTTCCGGTGCAACGTGCCCGATCATGAGTCCGCGCGTGCCGCCGCTGAATCGCCCGTCGGTCACCAGGGCTACGGTCTCACCGAGCCCCGCGCCGACGATCGCGCTCGTGACGCTGAGCATCTCGCGCATGCCCGGGCCACCCTTGGGCCCTTCGTACGCGATCACGACGACGTCACCCGGCAAAATCGTATCGTCGAGAATCGCCTGCATCGCCGCCTCTTCGGAATTGAAAACGCGCGCCGGACCGCGGTGATAGGGCCGCTCGGATCCGGCGATTTTCACGACCGCTCCCGCGGGCGCGAGATTGCCCTTGAGAATCACCAGACCGCCGTGTGGTTTGAACGGGTGCTCGGCGCTCGCGATCACGACTTGCCCTGGCGTTTCGACCGCCGTCTCGACCTCGAGCGCGAAGCTTCGACCGGTCGCGGTTATCACCGTCGTATCGACCAAATGACCTTCGGCCAGACGCTTCCCGAGAAGCTGCGTTCCGCCGGCCGCGTCGACGTCGAGCGCGACGTACTTACCGCCCGGACGCAGGTCGGCAATGATCGGCGTGCGCCGGCTGACCGAATCAAAGTCCTCGATCGAAAGCGGCGTACCCGCTTCGTGCGCGATTGCAAGCAAGTGCAGCACGCTGTTGGTCGAGCCCCCGGTCGCCGCGGCGGCCACGATGGCGTTCAAAAACGAAGCCCGCGTGAGGAGATCGCGCGGGCGAACATTCTTTGCGAGAAGCTCCATGACGATCACCCCGGCGTCATGGGCCCACTGCTCGCGACGCTTCGACGTGGCACCCGGGCTGGCGCTGCCGATCGGGGAGAGACCCAGGTATTCCATGACCATCGCCATCGTGTTGGCTGTGTACTGGCCGCCGCAAGCGCCGGGTCCGGGACACGCGTGATCCTCGATCGCTTTGAGCTGCGCATCGTCGATCGTGCCGCGCGCATGCGCACCGATTGCTTCGAACACGTCGACGATCGTGAGGTCTTTGCCGTCGAGTTTCCCGGGCGCGATCGATCCGCCGTAGATGATCACCGACGGGAGGTTCAAGCGCGCGAACGCCATCGCCGTGCCGGGGATCGTTTTATCGCACCCCACGAGGCCAACCATCGCATCGAAGTAGTGGGAACGGCCGATCAACTCGATGGAATCGGCGATCACTTCACGGCTGACCAGCGAGCCTTTCATGCCCTCCGTGCCCATCGTGATGCCGTCGCTGATCGCGATCGTGTTGAATTCCATGGGCGTGCCGCCGGCGGCGCGCACGCCCTCCTTTACGCGCTCGGCAAGTTCGCGCAGGTGGTACCCGCACGGCATCGTCTCGACCCACGTGTTCGCGATGCCGACCAGCGGCTTACGCAGGTCGTCGTCGGTGAATCCATTCGCCTTGAACATTGCGCGCGCGGCCGCGCGCGTGGCGCCCTGGGTAAGCGTGTGACTTAGCATACGCGGAATTTCATGTCCTCGTCGCGGGGTCCCGCCGGAGCGGCCGCTACCGGTTGCTTCTCGCGCATCCACGGCATGAGCGAGCGCAGTTTCGCGCCGATGCTCTCGATCGGGTGCGCATCCGACTTTTGTTTGTAGTCGTTGAAGCGCGGTTTACCCGAGGCGTGCTCGGCCACCCACTCTTGTGCGAACGAACCGTTCTGGATCTCTTTGAGAATGGCGCGCATCGCGGCCTTCGATTCCTCGCCGATCACCCGCGGGCCACGCGTGTAATCGCCGAATTGCGCGGTGTTGCTGATGCCGTCGCGCATGCCTTCGATGCCGCGCGCGTAGAGCAAGTCCACGATCAGTTTCATCTCGTGCATGCATTCGAAGTACGCCATCTCCGGCGCATAGCCGGCCTGCGTGAGCGTCTCGAATCCCGCGGTGATCAGCGACGTGAGGCCGCCGCACAAGACCGCCTGCTCGCCGAAGAGATCGGTCTCCGTCTCCTCGCGGAACGTCGTCTCGAGAATGCCGGCGCGTCCCGCGCCGATCCCCGCCGCGTAGGCGAGCGCAACCGCCCGTGTATCGCGGCTGAAATCCTGATGCACCGCGATCAGCGCGGGCACGCCGCGCCCGGCTTCATATTCGGTGCGCACGAGCGAACCCGGACCTTTGGGCGCGACCATGAAGACGTTGATGGTTTTCGGCGGGACGATCGTACCGAAGTGGATCGAAAAGCCGTGCGCAAAAGCGAGGTATGCGCCCGGATTGAGATGCTCGTGAATCGCGCGCATGTAGAGCGCTCCGTGCTCTTCGTCGGGGGCGAGCACCATCACGACGTCGGCGATCGAGACGGCGTGCTCGACGGTCTGCGCGTCGATTCGGTCACGCCGCGCTTGCTCGAACGATTCCGAGCCTTCGCGCAATCCTACGACGACGCGGTATCCCGATTCGTGCAGATTGAGCGCGTGCGCGCGGCCTTGGCTTCCGTAACCGATGACCGCAATCGTCTTGCCGTGCAGTGCGCTCGCATCGGTATCCTGGTCGTAGAGGGCGTTCATTCCATGGTCTCCCTGTCGTCATCGAGGAGTTTGGTGATTTGGGCATCGAGCCGCCGCAGCGCATCGCCCGGACCCGCAAAAGCGAATTCCATGCGATAGGCCGCGCCGACGTGTTCGGATGCGACGCTGGTGTACGTGCAGCCGAAGCGGTGTGCGAGGTGAATGATCCGGGCGAGGATGCGCCCATCGTTGGCCGTCACGCTTCTCACGCGGGAAGCGCCTCCATTAGATCGTCGACGCTCTTGCCGGAGGGGATGATCGGCCAGACGTTTTCGTGCGGGTAGCACGCGCAGTGCAGCAGCATCGGGCCGTCCGATGCCAGCATGCGCTCGAGCGCGGCGCCGATGGCATTCGCGTTGTCGACCAGGCGCGCTTCCACGCCGTAGGCGCGAGCGAGCATGGTGAACTCGGGATTGTCCGGCAGCGCGGTCGCGGAGTATCGCCCGTCATAAAAGAGCTCTTGCCACTGGCGCACCATGCCGAGGTTGCGGTTATCGAGCAGCACGATCTTCACGGGCAGATTATGGCGGCGCAGCGTCGCGAGCTCGGCCATCGACATCTGGAAGCCGCCGTCGCCCACCACCGCGACCACGGTGCGGCCGGGATGCGCCATCTGCGCGCCGATCGCCGCCGGCAAACCGAAGCCCATCGAACCCAGGCCGCCGGAGGTGAGGAAATGCTGCGGATGGCTCGCGCGCACGCGCTGCGCCGCCCACATCTGATGTTGTCCGACGTCGGTCGCGACGATCGCGTCATCGGGCAGCGCGGCGAAGAGCGCATCAAGAAAGTCGGTCGCGGAGAGATGGTCGTGGCGAGCGTCATCGCGCGGCAATTGCTCCTGCGGCGCGCACGCAGCCTCCCGCCATGCCTCGAACGACGGCAGCGTCACGCGCGCCAGGCGATGATCGAGCGCGACGAGCGTTTCGCGCAGGTCGCCGTGCAGGGTCACCTGAGCGCGGACCACCTTGTTGAACTCGGACTTGTCGATGTCGGCATGCACGATCGTGTGCGCGTTTGGCGCGAATCGGGTGGGGTCGCCGGTCACACGATCGTCGAAGCGCATGCCCAGCGCGAAGATCACGTCGGCCTTGGCAACGGCGAGATTCGCGCGCTTCCAGCCGTGCATCCCCACCATGCCGAGGAACCCGGGATCGCCCGGCTCGGCACAGCCCAGTCCGTGGAGCGTCGAGACAACGGGCGCACCGATGTGCGCGGCCAGCGCGCGAAAGATCTCCGTCGCACCCGACCAGCGCGTGCCGCCGCCGACGATCAAGAGCGGTCGCTGCGCACTCTGCAAGGCGGCAACGGCGGCATCGAGCGCGCGAGCATCCGCGCGCGGCCCTTCGCGCACCGCCGGCGCCGCTATCGCGGTCTCGGGCTGAGGCCGCGCCTCTTCGAACGCGCGCAGCACATCGGTCGGAAGGTCGACCAGCACCGGGCCCGGTCGCTCACCGGTCGCCAAGCGAAAAGCCGCGCGAAGCGCCGGTTCGATCTGATCGATCGAGCGAACGACGATGTTGCGCTTGGTCACCTGATGGGTGATCGCGGCGACGTCGACTTCTTGGAACGCATCGGTGCCCATCACCGTGGTCCGCACCTGGCCGGTCAGCGCGATGAGCGGCACGTTGTCCATGAGCGCATCCACGATGCCGGTAATGAGGTTCGTCGCGCCCGGACCGGACGTCGCGATGCACACACCCGGGCGTCCGGTCGAACGTGCGAAGCCGCTGGCCGCAAACACTGCGGCAGCTTCGTGACGTACGAGCACGTGCGCGATACGATGATCGTAGAGTGCATCGTAAAGGGGCATGATCGCGCCGCCCGGATAGCCGAACACCGTTTCGACTCCCAGGCTCTCGAGTGTATCGAGAACGATCGCTGCGCCCGTGCGCGTGTGCACGATGAACCTCCGGCTCTAGAAAAAGCAAGAGGCCCCGCCGAACCGGCGGGGCCTCTTCCTAGTGCGTTTTCGCTAACCTCTACGCAGTAGTCAATCCCAACCGGTTCGGCGTCGAACGGCTAATAAGGGCGAGGACTACGAGGAGGAGCGAGGTCAAAATCATGTTCCCGAACCCTATCATGGGCCGATTGGTACTGTCAAGCGGCGTACCGGCGCCCGCGCCACGTCACCCCGCCGCGTGCGTGCGCGACAATCGAGGTCAGAAAAATTGCGATCACGAGAGTAATACCGATCGGTAGGTACCACGCGGAGCCACGCCCGAGGCCCAGCCGCCGCATCCCGGGAGCCGCGCCGGCGATTGCGGAGAGCATCGCCAGCGCAAGCGCGGCAGCCGCCGTCTCCGCATGCATCACGAGACACACGATGAACGCGATCGGCGTGATCGGCGCAATGCACGCAAGCAACGTGATCCCAAGCGCTGCCATGACGCCCTGATCGCGCGCGCCGACCCAGAAGTTCTTCACGAAGCCTTGCCAGAGTTCGCCGAACGAGCGATACATTCGCACGTGAACGAGGCCGTTGCCGTTGACCAGCGCAGTGCGGAAGCGGCCATCGTTCTTGAACCGGCGGGCCAGCTCGAGGTCTTCGGCAATCTCGTTCCGGACCGCCTCGTGGCCGCCGATGGCCACATACGCTTCGCGTAGGGCAAGCACGTACTGGCCGTTGAACAGCGCGCTCTCGCGCTTGGGGTCATTGATCGCCGAGAGCGACCCGATCGCAAAGGCGATCGTCCAGAGAATGCTGGGAAGAAAGACGCGTTCGGCCGGCGTGATCATTACTTGGTCGGTGAGCACGCTGAGCACGTCGAGCTTGTGACCTCGCGCGTAGACGAAGGAGGCCGCGGTGGCGCCGGGTTCGTGCTTCGTATCCGCGTCGGTGAAGAGCAGCCACTCGCCGTCCGCCTGCAGGGCACCCTGATGCAATGCCCATGGTTTTCCAACCCAACCATCGGGTAGGGCTTCACCAGCGATCAATCGCACGCGCGGGTCTTCGGCCGCGATGCGCGCGACGATCGCCGCCGTGTCGTCCTCAGAGCGATCGTCGACGACGATGACTTCGAATCGTGGATAGTTTTGCGCAAGCAATGACCGCACGCACTGCTCGATTTGACGCGCTTCGTTGCGCGCAGGGACAATGATGCTGATCAGCGGTGCAACCCTTGGCGGTGGCACGCGCTCGAGCGCAAAGCGCGAATTAAACGCAATGTGCTGACTGCGAAACGCGAAGACGAGATTGATGACGATGAGGAGCGCGACGACCGTTACAAACATCAAGGGGCGAGTTCCGCCGGCACTTGTCGTCAACCCGCCGCCGAGCGATAGAAATGGGTTGCAGCCCTTCGATGGTGTCGATCGACAGCCGCGCATGGATCCTTGCGCCTCGTGGCACGCTGGCCTAGCGAAGCGAGTCGAAGGGCCCGGGCGTTCCACCCGCGACGTGCCCCCCGTTGCGAAGCGGCCACTGGCGTGCTATCGTCGGACTCGCAAGGGGTGTCAATCCTGCAAAGCACATCGAAGCGCACGAGGCGTCGCAGCAATCTTCGTTATTTCCCGTCGAGGATGCGAATGCGCGGCTCCGCGCTGCTGATCACGTGCACGATGTGGTTCTGCCCCACTATCGTCCAGTGCTGGTGTCCGGGATCAAGGAACCGAACGTTCTGGAAAGCTTCTCCGACGAAGCGCAAGTAGCGTGATTTGGTGTATTTCCGGAGCAGGTTGCCCTCATAGACCTCGTCGGGCCCGTTCCCGCTATCAAAGCTCTCATTGAGCACCTGGTAGACGGCGTAGCGATCCCAGGTAATCTCAAAGCAGAGATCGTCGCTTTGATGCTCGATGAGAATTGCGTCGTCAAGTGGGGGTGCCAGCCTCACCGGTGACGCGCGATTCAACGTCATTTCATTGACAAAAAGCCGTAGAGCATTTTGCTCTGGCTCGCAAATCTTGACAACATCGACGTAGTCGACGCGTTCGAGGAGCCGCATGAGTTCCGCAGAGGTAAGCGTCTCACTATCCACAGGGGTCCAATTGGACGCGCTTCCCCCGACTCCGCTTCGCGGAGTTTATCGCGAGCGTCAGTGAGGGACCGGTATGACGAAGCGGTATGTGCGCCTTGGCTGAGTGTCCGCCCTCAACTGTCCGCAGGTAGGGAGCAAAAAGAACTCTTGCCGACACTTGTCATCGACGTGTCAGCGAGGGATTGAAATGGGCTGGGGCGCTTCGATGGTGTCGTGGTTCGACAGGCTCACCATGACAGTTGCGCCTCGTGTCATCCTGAGCTTGTCGAAGGGCTCGGGCGCTCCAGCCGCGACGTGCTCCCCCGTTGCGAAGCGGCCACTGGCGTGCT
>DATKPZ010000188.1:0-8920 GCA_035523815.1 Alphaproteobacteria bacterium | reverse complement strand
TAGGGCGCAAGCATTCCGGCACCGGCCCACGATGCGCCGCGGCCCGGCTCGCCGCGATCGTACACGCGCACGGTCGCCCCGCGCTGCGCAAGTTCGAAGGCGATCGACAGACCGATCAGGCCGCCGCCGACGACGATGACGTCGCCGCCGATCGTGGTGCTCATCTCACATTCCGGTGTAAACGGGGCCTTCGCCGCCTTGCGGGGGGACCCAGGTGATGATTTGATACGGATCGGCGATGTCGCAGGTCTTGCAGTGCACGCAGTTGGTGAAGTTGATCTGCAAGCGTCCGTGCACCGCGCCTTCGTCACCGTCACGCTCGAACATCGGCTCGTAGACCGCCGCGGGACAAAAGTACGCGCACGGATTTCCATATTCCACCGTGCAGCGGTCGCGGCAGATATTGGTGTCGGCCACGTGGAGATGGCTGGGTTGATTCTCTTCGTGCACCGTGCCGGAATTATAGACGTCGGTGAGTTTGTCGAACGTGAGCACGTTGTCGATCTTCGCGCGCGGCGTCTCCTTCGGGCGGTAGCCGGCCTTGACCATGTTTTCGTAACCGGGCTTGGCCGGAAGCTTGTCGATGAAGCCGAATCCGCGCCCTCCGGTCAGCGGCGCTAGGCCCGCATTGAACATGCCGGCCCACATGCCGTGCTCGAACCCTTGATGGAAGTTGCGCGCGCCGCGCAATTCTTCGTAGGCCCACGAATCGCGGAAACGCTGCTCGTAAACGGAGAGTTGCTCGGCGTCGAACTTCTCCGCCTGCAGCGCATCCCAGGCGGTGTCGGCCGCCATCATGCCCGACTTCATCGCGAGGTGCACGCCCTTGAGTCGCATGCCGTTGAGGAAGCCGGCCGAATCGCCGGCGATCATCAATCCGTCGGAATACGGACGGATCATCGCAAAGAGACCGCCTTCCGGAATCGCTTTCGCGCCGTAGCGGATCATTTTCGCGCCATCCAGCATCTTGCGAATCTCGGGATGCTCTTTCATGCGCTGAAGCTCGTTGTGCGGATCGGTCGTGGGATTCTTATAATCCAGTCCCGTCACGTGACCGATGTCGAGCACGCGGTCTTTCATTCCATAGATGAAGCCGCCGCCGAAGGTTTCGGGCGGAAGTGGATACCCGAGCGTGTGGACGACGGTGCCCGCGGGGAAGCGATCGTCGGGTAATTGCCATAGCTCTTTGACGCCGGCGGCATATACTTGCGGTTCTTTGCCGTCGTCGAGCCCGAGTCGCGGGATCGCCTGTTTAGCCAGCGTGCCGCGCGGCCCCTCGCCGAGCACCACGATCTTCGCGAGCAAATCGGCGCCGGGTTCGTAATTCGCTTTAGGTTTCCCGTCATGATCGACGCCTTTGTCGCCGGTGCGCACGCCGATGACGCGGTCGCCGTCCCACAGCAGCTCCTGTCCGGGGAACTCGCCAAAGACTTGCACGCCGAGCTCTTCGGCTTGCGCAGCCATCCATTTGGTCAAGCGTTGAAGCGAGGAAACGTATTTGCCGTGATTGTTGAGCGCCGGCGGCGTGAACGGCGCCTTGATCTTTCCGCCTTTGGTGAGGAACCAGAGTTCGTCGCGACCCACCGGCGCTTCAACCGGCGCGCCGCGCTCGAGCCAATCCGGAAGTAACTCGTTGATCGCGCGCGGATCCAGCACGAGCCCGGAGAGCCCGTGGTTGCCGATCTCCGCGGCCTTCTCGATCACCAGGATCTCGAGCTCCCGCCCCGCCTCTTTGGCTAGCTGTCCGAGGCGGATCGCCCCGGCTAGCGAGGCAGGTCCGGCCCCCACGAAGAGCACGTCGACTTCTAACTGATCACGCTGCGCCATAGCCGACCTCTTCGAGCTTCTTCAAATCGATCATTTCACGGTAGTCTGAGAAAGCGCGAGCCGGACCGCCGCAACGTGAGCGGCCACGCGCTGCGCGAACGGCAGCACCGCCGACGGCGTCTCCAGCGTCAGGCCAAGCCGCGCGGCATTCCGCATCAGTAACTGGGTGAGCGTGCGGCCGCCGATTCTTTCCGCCTCGGCGTCGGGATCGGGCGTGAGGACCTCGCGCGGATCGATCGGGGTGCCGCCGCTCGCGAGCTGCTCGACCAGCGAGCGGCCGATATTCGCGCCGCCGTATTCATAGCAATAGAAGCCGCTCGCCTCGTCATCTTCGTGCAGATCCACGGCGAGTTCGAACTTACGATCGCGATTGGCCGTAATAATCGCGCGCGCTTCGGGCGAAGAGCCGCCGCGCCCAAAGGTGCGGTTGACGTCGACGCCGTCGATGCTCTCGCGCGTGCGCCCATCGTACCCCGTCGGATTCGTGCACGGCCACAAGCGATACGAGAAGCGCGGGTCGAGCATGTCGTGTTCGAGCAATTCGAGCAGCGCATGCGGACCGGCCGGCTCGTCGCCGTGCACACCGGCGGCGATATGGATCATCGGAAGCCCATGTTCGCCGAATTCCGCGCACAAGAGCGTGCGCGGCGCGCCGACGCACGCAACTTCACGAACGCGCACGTCGCGCGCGCGCAGCGCCTTCCACCGCCGCACGATGTCTTGGTAGGTGGGCTCTTGTAACGTCATAAACATTCCCATCCATGAAAATCCAGATCGGCGTGATGGGCTCGGCCGGCGGCCTGATCACCAAGTCCGAGCTCGACCTTGCGCGCCGATTGGGCCGGCGCATCGGCGAGCGCGATGCCGTGATTGTGACCGGCGCGTGCCCAGGCCTTCCGCACGCCGCCGTGTTAGGCGCCCACGAAGCGGGCGGCGTCAGCTTGGGCGTCTCCCCCGCGCTTTCGCGTGAGGAGCATATCAAGGTTTACGATTCCCCGCTGCAACCCTATACGACGATGGTTTTCACCGGCTCGGGTTTGATGGGCCGCGAGACGCATAACATCCATAGCTCGGACTTCGTGCTCTTCGTCGGCGGCCGGAGCGGAACACTGGGCGAGTTTGCGATTGCCTACGATGAGGGCAAGCTGATCGGCATTCTCACCAACTCCGGCGGCATCTCCAACGAGTTTACCCACATCGCAGGCCTGGTTAAAAAAGAGACAGGCTCGATCATTCTCACCGGCGACGATCCGGAAAAACTGGTCGATCGCTGCCTGGACGAGTATTTGCGCAGCGGTATGCCTTCGGCCGTGGTCTTCGACCGTGGCTGAACTCACCTTTATCGGCGCTGCGGGCATCGTGACCGGGAGCAAACATCTGCTCACGGTCTCGGGCAAGCATATCCTGGTCGACTGCGGCATGTTTCAAGGCGTGGCAAGCGTCACCGCACTCAATGCGCTCCCGTTGCCGGTCTCAGCCGACGACATCGACGCGGTGATCGTGACCCACGGGCACCTCGATCACGTCGGCTATTTGCCCAAGCTGATGCACGACGGCTTCTCCGGTCCGATCTTTTGCACGCCGCCGACCGTCGCCGTCATGCAAATCGTGCTGGACGATTCCGCGCACTTACAGCAAGAATTGCAAGAGCGCGGCTTCGAGCATCAGCGTCCCTACGCTCCGCCGATGTACTACGATTCGCGCGATGTCGACCGGACGATGAAGCATGTACGGCCGATCCCACTGCACGAAGCGTTCAACGTCGCGGGCGTGCTCACAGCGACCTACTTCGACGCCGGCCACATCATCGGATCGGCCTTCGCGGCACTCGAATTCGAAGGCAAGCGCGTCGTTTTCTCGGGCGACCTCGGGCGTTACGATCGGCCGCTCCTCTTCGATCCCGAGCCGATGGGCGCCGCGACCGACCTCATCTGTGAATCGACCTACGCGAACCAGGTGCATCCGCCCGAGCCCGCGCAGGCGCTGGGCGAAGCTTTGCGCGCCGGCATTGCGCGCGGCGGCGCGATCGTTATTCCCGCGTTCGCGGTCGAACGCACCCAAGACATCTTGCTGGCCATTGCGACCTTGCAAGCACAAGATGCACGCATCGCCGATCTTCCGGTGCACCTCGACAGCCCGATGGCCGAAAAAGTCGACGACCTCTTCGAACGTTTCCCGGGCGCGCACCGGGAGATTCCCGGCCACTCGCCGGCCGCGCCGTTCGGCGTTCGCAATTTCACCCAGCACGTCACCACCGAAGAGTCCAAGGCGCTGAACTACGTCACCGGTCCGCACGTCATCGTGTCCGCGAGCGGAATGGCCTCGGGCGGGCGCATCCTCCATCACCTGCACAACAACCTGAGCGATCCGAAGGCCACGGTGATCTTTCCCGGCTATCAAAGCCTCGGAACGCTGGGTTACATTCTCACCCATGGCGCGAAGCGCGTGACGCTCTACAACGACACGCTTCCCATCCGGGCTACGATCGTGCACCTTTCGGGCTTTAGCGCCCACGCCGATCGCAACGAACTGCACCGCTGGCTGCAAACATGCACCACTTCACCGCACCTCTACGCGGTTCACGGCGAAGCCCCGTCGGCGGCGGCGCTCGCCGCGATGGCGCGAGGGATGTTCGGCTGGAAGGCCGACGTCGCATATCGCGGAACCACGGTGAGCCTATGATCCATCGCAGCTTTGCCAGCGACAACAACGCGCCGGTCGCGCCGGAGATTCTCACGGCGATTCTCGCCGCCAACGAAGGCGACGCGGTCGGGTACGGTGACGATCCGTGGACCGCGCGTGCCGTTGCGAAGTTTCGCGAGCACTTCGGGGCGGCGACCGACGTGTATTTCACGTTCAACGGCACGGGCGCGAACGTCGTGGCGCTCAGTTGCGTCACGCGCCCGTGGGACGCCGTGCTCGCGCCGGCAAGCGCGCACCTGCAAACCGACGAGTGCGGTGCGTTCGAACGCTTCACTGGTTCGAAGGTCATTCCGATTTCGACTCCGGATGGGAAACTACGCATCCCCGACCTCGAGCCGTATCTGCTCGGCGGCCACGGCGAGCATTTCTCCCAGCCGCGCGTGATCAGCGTCTCGAACACCACGGAGTATGGCGACGTGTACGAACCGCGAGAGTTGCGCGAGCTGTGCGCGTTCGCGCACGATCGCGGCCTGCTCGTGCACGTTGACGGCGCGCGTATTTCGAACGCTGCGGCGGCCCTCGGCGCGACGCCGCGCGCGATCACCAAGGACCTGGGTGTCGATATCTTGAGTTTCGGCGGAACGAAGAATGGGCTCATGGGCGGCGAAGCCGTGTGCTTCTTCGACCCCGCCTTGAGCGCGAACGTCGCATTGTATGCACGCAAACAGGGGATGCAACTTGCCTCGAAGATGCGCTACATCTCGGCCCAGTTCGAGGCGTTGCTTACGGACGACCGCTGGCTTGCGTACGCCTCGCACGCGAATGCGATGGCGCAGCGCCTGTTCGCCGGCGTGCGCGACATTCCCGGGGTAACCATTACCCGGCCGGTGCGCGCAAACGCCATCTTCGCGACGCTCTCGCGCGACGCGATCGCTCGCGTGCAGGAGCAGTTCTTCTTCTACTTCTTTAACGAGGCGCTGCCGGAGGTGCGCTGGATGACCCACTGGGCGACAACCGAAAACGACATCGACGCATTCGTGGCGGCGCTCAAATCCGCACTGTCATCTTGAGTGTAGCAAGTCGTCGTCGAGCGATCAGTGAGGACCGACGCGAGTGACGCGTGTTGCGATGTGCCTCCTCGTTATTCTCGGGACAAGCTGCGCGCCGCACAGTCAACGCGTTTCTTCACCGACCGCGCCAAGCATCGCTGCCGGGATCCGATGTAACGACTCCGACTCAAGCGCGCCCTTGAGCTTCTTCGTTCGAGACATCGGGAAGGCTGGGGTGCCCGTCCCGAGCAGCCGCGATCTCGCGACGATACGGAAGATCGAGCATAGTCTGAGATCAGAATCGCTTCGGTTCGCATACGTGTTGCGCCCGGTCTACTCACAAGGACGTCGGTCCGTCGTGCGGGCCATGATCGTCTATGATGCCCCCAACGGACCCTGCGACTCATCGGTCCCCTACGCAGTACTGAACGGCTCATGCAACACAATTTATGAACCAGTGGACCAAGCAAGTGAAGTGTCTGCCGCTTCAAATCAAGGCTGCAGGGGCACTCCCTACCCTTGGATGTCACCGAATGCATACTACGCTGCTCACAGATAACGGCGTGGGCAGCCGGGTGCTACTATTCGGAGGCGCCGTTGAATAGCCGAATCGGCTAAGCGGTCCAATCCAGCATGCCTTCCCATTGCGGTTTGGGGAAGCGCTCTTTACTCTTAATCGCCTCGACGTACTTGCGCTTGCCGGCACGGTTGCCTTTGCCGAGCATGATCCCCCCGACGAGGCGGTCTTGCCAAAAGAAGAGCGCGCGGTACCAGCGCTTCTCGCGATCGACTTTGCGCGCGATTTCGAGTTCGGGCTGCAAATCCGGGGAGAGCCCGAACTGGGTGATCGTCTGCCCTTTGAAGAGCAGCGATGAGTACTCAGGTACATCGTGATACATCTCGCTGCCGCCGAGCATGTTCTGCGCCACCACCTTGCCGTGGGCGCCCGCATTGTTCCAGGTGCCCATGCGATAACGCATCTCGAGAATCGGATCGTAGAAATCCGCGATATCACCGGCAGCGTAGATGCCGGGGACGTTCGTCTCGAGATGATCGTTGCAGAGGATCCCGTTTTTGCTCGACTCGATCGGCGTGCCGGCAACGATGTCCGTGTTCATCGTCAAACCGAAGCCGACGCCGTAACAGTCGCCGGCGATCTCGAGCCCGTTCTTGGTGCGCACTTTGGTCACGGCGCCGTTGGAACGCACGAACTCCTCGACTTCCTCGCCGTAGTGCATGTGCACGCCGTCGTTCTTGGCGGCCTCGTCAACGAACTCGCCCGCGACGTCGTCGAGCAGCCGGTGCAGCACGTGCGGGCCGCGCATGATCCAATGCGTCTCGACCTTGCGCGCGGCGAAGGCTTCGGCCAATTCATAGGCGATGAAGGATCCGCCGATCGCAATCGCGCTCTTGGAGCGATCGATTTGCTCGGAGATGGCGCGCGTATCGTCCAGGTACTGGAAGTTGTAGACGTTGCTCGCACCCGCGCCGCCGGGTGCCGGCGCCGGATTGGGTCGCCCGCCGGTTGCAATCAGCAGGGCGTCGAACGGATATTCGACGCCCCCGGCGCTCACCGCGCGTCCCTCCGTATCGATGGCGTCGACGCGCGTTCCCAGCTTGAGCGTGATGCGATTCGCCTCGTGCGTGGCGAAGTCGCGCATCATGACCTTCTCCTCGGGGAGTTGCTTGCGCAGCATCGGTGGGAGCGAGATACGGTTATAGAGGGGGTACGGCTCGTCGCCGAAGAGGGTGATCTCGCACGTTGCGTCGTGCTTGCGCAACTGCTCGGCAGCCGTCGTCCCGGCAAAGCCGTTTCCTACGATGACATAGCGTCGCACATCGGACATAATGGAGTATATGGACGTTCGGCTCGTGCAACTCCTGGGTTCGTTCATCACCGCGCGCAGCGAGTACGCGCTGGTGCGGCTCGAGTGTGCAATGCACGACCCGGCCCTCCCAGCCCCGCCGGTGATCGACCGCTTGAGCGATGCGTCCGAGCGAGCGCTCCGTGACGAGTGGCCGGCGATCGAGCGCCAATTGGACGCGGCCCTGGCCTACGGGAAACATCTCTCGCGTTCCACGGGTAAACGCTGGGGCGAGGACGCCGCCTACCGGGCATTCGATCGGGCACTTCGCGAGCTCGACCAATACGCACGGGCGATCCGCTGGGTTCTTACCGTCACCGAAAATGAGGATGCATCATGAGCAGCGACGATTTCATGACCAAGGCCATGGAACAGGCAAAAGAGTTGCAGATGAAGATCGCGCAAGCCCTAGGGGAGAGCGATAAGCTGCGCGATACGTTGATGGAACAGGCGCGCCAAAGCGCCGACGTCACCAACGAGCAGACCAAGGCCGCACTCGACAATCTCGAGACGGCGATGAAATCGGGCTCGGAATTTCTCCAGAAATTTCTCCGCGGCGACACATCAAACTGACCGAGCTAGAATTGCTCGGATTGAGGAAGCGATGTCCGAAGTTTGCTTTAGCAAATGAGGACTAAGCTGACGAAGAGCCGAGCAATTCTAGCCGATCAGGGCTAGCTCCACCATCATTTTGAAGCCCACCTCGAGCGCGCGTTCGTCGATGTCGTAGCGCGCGGAATGTTGCGGTTCGACGCCGAGCTTCGGACCGCGCACGCCGACCACGAAGTATGCTCCGGGTCGTAGCTCCATCATATACGACATGTCCTCGGCCCACATGACCACGTCGTGCGGGTCGACGATATTCTCCGCGCCGATCGCACGGGCCGCGGCGGCGCGCACCACGTCGTTCATCGTGCGGTCGTTCACCGTCGGCGGGTAGCCCCACAGATATTCGAAGTCGTAGTCCAGCCGCATCGCATCGCACGTGCCTTCGATCATGCGCTCCATGCGCTCGGGAATCGAACGACGCACCTCATCGCTGAACGCGCGCACCGTGCCCATCATCTCGGCATTGTCGGGAATCACGTTGAAGGTCGTGCCGGCGTGCATCGTACCCACCGTGACCACGACGGGATCCTTGGGCGCGATCTCGCGGCTCGGGATCGTCTGCAGCATCGTGATCAGCTGCGAGGCGCCGACGATCGGGTCGACCGTTACTTGCGGCATCGCGCCGTGCCCGCCGCGCCCTTTGAGGGTGAGCGTGAAGCGATCCGACGACGCAAAGAAGGCGCCGTCGCGAATACCCACCTTCCCCACTTCGAGCCCGCTGTAAAGATGCAGCGCGAAGCACCGATCCACATGCGGATTCTCGAGCGCGCCCTCCTCGATCATGAGTTTATTGCCCGCAGGCCCCTCTTCGGCGGGCTGAAAGCAAAACACGATCGTTCCGGCGACGAGCTCGCGGTGGCGCGAGAGCGCGCGCGCCGCACTGAGCAAGATCGCGATGTGCCCATCGTGACCGCACGCGTGCATGGC
>DATKPZ010000187.1:0-22303 GCA_035523815.1 Alphaproteobacteria bacterium | reverse complement strand
CGATCCGCGGCTCCAGCTGCGCAAGCGTATGGATCCGCCGTCCGCGAACGTTCATACCCGTACGAATTTATATCCGTACCCGTGAATCGTCGCAACGATGGGCGCAAGCCCCGCGTCCTCCTCGATTTTCGCGCGCAAGCGACGCACGTGCACGTCGACGGTTCGTTCGTCGCCGTCGAAATCGAAGCCCCAGACACGTTCGAGCAGGCGCTCGCGTGACAAGGCGACACCGGCGTTGACGGCCAGTTCCAACAAGAGGGCGAACTCGCGCGGTTTGAGGCGAACGTCGACCCCGTCGACACGAGCCTCGCGCGCGGCTTCGTCGATCTCCAACCGCCCAAAGCGCAAACTCGCCGGCGCCGCGTCCAAGATGCGGCCGGCGCGGCGCAAGACCGCACGGACGCGCGCGACGACCTCGCGAGGAGAAAACGGCTTGCAAATGTAGTCGTCGGCGCCTAGCTCGAATCCGACGATCCGGTCGATCTCGTCGATGCGCGCGGTCAACATCACGATCGGCACCGCACGCTCCTCGCGACGTAAGGTGCGGACGACGTCGTATCCGTCGACACCGGGGAGCCCGATGTCCAGAATGACCAAATCGGCGGCATGACGAGCGCTGCGCAGCGCCGCCTGTCCGTCACTCACCGCGACGACGCTAAAACCTTCGCGCTCCAAATGATGCGCGAGCAGATCGCGAATCGCACTGTCGTCCTCCGCAACGACGATCGTGGGAGCAGCCATATGCAGACCAGTGCCCCCGCATGCCGTTACAAGGACAGAATGCCCGAGAGCCCGACCTCTTCTGCAGCCCGTTCGCGCAGCACGGCGTAGATCGTGGATGCCGCAAACCCCAAACGCTCGAGACGCCGCGCCGCTGCGGGATAGCTCGGTGCGGCCACCCGAAGGAGCGTATCCAGCGCGCGCATGCAGCGCGAGCGCTCGTCCTCCTCGAGAGCGTGGACGGCGGCCTGCGCCTCATCGCGGTCGATGCCCTTACGAACCAGCTCGCCGACCAGGCGCATATCGCCAAGCGCTTTGCGTTTTTGCTCGACATAGAGCTGGGCAAAAAGACGATCGTCGAGGAAGCGCTCAGCCTTGCAACGAGCGACGACACCGGTGATGGTGTCGTCGTCGAAGCCTTTGCGCTCGAGCCGTTCCCAGAGCTGGGCTTGGGTCAGCCGCCGCCGCGCGAGCAACCCGAGAGCATAACGATAGCCTGTCATCCTGAGCCTGTCGAAGGACCGCGTTACTCTTCCGTAACGGCGACGACGGCGCCGCTGCTGTGACCGTTCTTCGAAACGGCGCCCGCAAGCGCTTCGCGGATCTTTGCTTCGATCTCGACGGCCATATCGAGATGCTCTTCGAGGAACGCCTTGGCATTTTCGCGCCCTTGTCCGATGCGCTGCTCGCCGTAGGTGTACCATGACCCGCTCTTACCGACGATGTTCTGTTCGAGCGCGACGTCGAGGATCGAGCCCATCTTCGAGATGCCGCGGCCATAGGTGATATCGAATTCCGCTTGCCGGAACGGCGGGGCGACCTTGTTCTTGACGACCTTGGCGCGCGTGCGCGAGCCGACGACATCTTGCCCGACCTTGATCTGTTCGAGCTTGCGCACGTCGACGCGGATCGATGCATAGAACTTGAGCGCGCGGCCACCCGAGGTCGTCTCGGGGCTGCCGAACATCACGCCGACCTTTTCGCGCAACTGGTTGATGAAGATCATCACGGCCTTGCTGCGCGAGATCGCGGCGGTGAGCTTGCGCAGCGCCTGCGACATGAGGCGCGCCTGCAAACCGACATGCGCATCGCCCATGTCGCCCTCGAGCTCGGCCTTGGTGACGAGCGCGGCGACCGAGTCGACGACGATGACGTCGACCGCGTTGCTGCGGGTGAGCATCTCGGCGATCTCGAGCGCCTGTTCGCCGGTATCCGGCTGCGAGACGAGCAAATTGTCGAGATCGACGCCCAGCGCGGCAGCGTAATTGGGATCGAGCGCGTGCTCGACGTCGATGAAGGCCGCGGTCCCGCCGCTCTTTTGCGCCTCGGCGATGGCGTGCAGCGCGAGGGTCGTCTTTCCGCTTGATTCCGGGCCGTAGATCTCGACGATGCGTCCGCGCGGATATCCGCCGACACCAAGCGCGAGATCGAGGGCGATCGATCCGCTCGGCACGACCTCGAACGCCATGCGTTCTTGAAAGTCGCCCATCTTCATGATCGAACCCTTGCCAAATTGCCGTTCTATCTGAGCGAGGGCGTTGCCCAGGGCGATTGCTCGTTCATCTTGCGCTGCCATTACAGTTCTCTCTCTCCTACTTTCACGGTTCATACAATCACGCTGTCACCCCGCGGTGACAAGGGCATGGCACTACACGTTCACGGAATCCGGGGCTTCATCGAAGAGCGCTTGGGTGAATTCGGCGGCGGCGAAGGGACGCAGTGCATCCGCACTCTCGCCCAGGCCGATGAACTTGATCGGAATCTCGAGCGTGTCGACGATCGCGACCAGCACGCCGCCTTTTGCGGTCGAATCGAGTTTGGTCACCACGACACCGGTGAGCCGCGTGGTCTCATTGAAGAGCCGCGCCTGCGAGATCGCGTTCTGTCCGGTGGTTCCGTCGAGAACCAATAACGTCTCATCGGGAGGACGTCCGAGCTCGCGCTCGATCACGCGCCGGACTTTCTTGAGTTCTTCCATGAGGTTGGTCTTGGTTTGCAGGCGACCGGCGGTGTCGACCAGGATCACGTCGACGCCTCGCGCTTTGCCGGCTTTGACGCCGTCGAAGATCACCGACGCAGGATCGGCGCCTTCGGCACCGCGCACGATCTCACTCTTGGATCGTTCGGCCCAGATAGCGAGTTGCTCGGCTGCTGCCGCGCGGAACGTGTCGCCGGCGACGAGCAGCACGCGCTTCCCTTCGGCGCGCAAACGCGTCGCAAGCTTACCGATCGTCGTGGTTTTGCCGCTGCCGTTCACGCCGACCACGAGCACCACCGACGGCGGATCCGCGCCG
Source organism: Alphaproteobacteria bacterium (assembly GCA_035523815.1). GTDB lineage: Bacteria > Vulcanimicrobiota > Vulcanimicrobiia > Vulcanimicrobiales > Vulcanimicrobiaceae > Aquilonibacter. Next base: position 19,289 of record DATKPZ010000187.1, on the reverse strand, counting down.
AGCTGCAGTTCCGCGCCCCGCAGGCTCAGGAATTTCTCGACGTCGCGATGGAATCGCGCGACGGCTTGATCGGTGGTGTTCCAAGCTTCTTGCTTCGCGACGGTTTTCAGACCCTCGATGATCTTGGCCGTGGTCGGAACGCCGAAGTCGCCCATGATGAGCAGATCCTCGAGGTCTTCCCAAAACTCCGGCGTTAGGGGCTTGCGCGCGCGGCCCAGGTTCTGGACCGCGGCGAAGGTGTCGCGGGCCTTGCCCAGGGACGCCCGGAGTCGTTGAAACCAGCTCACGGGCCCTTTCCTTCGGCCAGAAAATATACGAACCCTTGTTCGATAGTCCTAGGCAACGGGGTCGAGACCCGTGATCGTCGCGGCCTCCATTTTGACCCATTGCGGAGAAGCGCCGTCCACCCGTACCGGATACTCGAAGGTGACGTTGGGCTTGCCGATTTGCTCCCGCATGATATCGGCGAGCCGCCCTTCGATGAAGACCCGCTTTCCGGCGCCGAAGGGCGCGTGGCCGGGCACGAAATGAATCTCGAAGACCGATGCCGAGGGTGTAAACGCATGCACGGTGCCGCCGAAGCAATCGTGGACCGCCATTTTGAGCGCGGCGACGATCTGCGAGAAGAGCGCGTCGTCCACGCGCGCGTGGCGCTCGTCGAAACACCGTTCGCGATCGATGACGTAACGAGTCGGCTCGACGCCGTCGATGAATTCGACCGTGAACCGGCGGCCGGAGATGTGCATCTCGAGCGTCCCACCCATCTTGGTCGAGCGCACCTCGCGAATCGAGTCGTGGTGATCCCGCATCGTCTTGGAGAGCCAGGTCTTTTTCCACATGGCTATCCGGCGCGCTCCCTGAATTCCGCATCGACGCGATACACGTACGCGAGCACTTCGGCAACCACGGCGTACAGTTCGCGAGGAATGCAGTCACTCACGTTCAAGCGCGCGAGTGCCTCCACGAGCCCGGCATCCTCGTACAGTGGAATACCGCGCTCTTTCGCAATGCGCACGATGGTTTCGGCGGTGATCCCGCGCCCAACCGCGACGACCTCGGGCGGCTGCGATCCAAGCGGATTCCAGTTGAGCGCGGCCGCGGCCGGCCGCTTGAATACCGACTTGCGAAAATCGAAAAAACGGCTCATGCGCGGGTATCCCAGAACGAGCGCCGCTCCGGCGCAGCCGAGGGAGCCGGTTGCGAGGAGACGATGCTCCCCGAAGGCGGTGCGACGCCCGCGCCAATCGAGGAGATGCGGTAGCGCAGTCCTTCGAGCCGGTCGCGCAGGTCGCTCAGGGTGGTGCGAAACCGGTCGGCCGCGGGCGTGGCTTGCGTCTTCACGTCGACACTGACCGCACGCCCGACGGTCTGCACGTCGACCGCCACGGTTCCAAGCGATTTCGTGTCGAGCACGAAGGCGATGTGAAAATTATCGGCATCCATCTTGTTCTTGCTGCCCGGCGCATCGCGCGAAATGCGCAGTTGCACGGGCTCGCCCCCCTCGTAGAAATATGCCGGGAGCGGAATCGCAATCGTCCGCGGATCGCTGCTTTGCGCCGAGAGCACGTTGAGCTGGAGCGCCGTCGTTGCGGTCAGCGCATCGCGCAACGCACCGGCGATTTGCGGCGAGTCGCCGCGCGACGATGAGGCCATCATCGCGAGAATCGCCGATTTGACGTCGTATTCCATGGCCGCGGCGCGTTCGGCCGCCTGCGCAGCGGCATTGACCGCAACCGGCGTTGCTTGCGGCGCATTCGTTCCGGCCTGCGCCGCGCTTTGCGGCGAGCCGGGTGGCGCCGGAGCGGGAGCGTCCGCCGGCGGCTCCTGCGTCTGCGCGAGATTCCACGCGGCGACGGTCTGCACGATTTTCGACTCCGCGCCGTCGAGCACGTCGGAGACGAAGGTCGCGATCTGCTCGGGCAACGCCCGCGAGTTACGCAGATCGAAACGCGCAACGAAGGCGAGCATCGAACGCAGCGCCCCGTTGCCGTCCGGCGCAATTCGCGCGAGCAGTCCGTCGAGACGTTCGTACGCCGCCGTAACGCTCTGCGCCGCGCCGTTGACCGCGCGTGCGGCGGCCAGCGTTGCCGGGGTGATCGGAACCCCGAGTCGTGCTAGCAGTTCGCCTTCGGGCGTCGAGGGCGCGACTTGCTGCGGGACGATCGCGGGCGCGGTGCTTGACGGTGCCGGCGTCGAGAGTTCGCCCGGCGCACCCAGATTCGCGGGCGTGACGATCGGCGGCGCCACCGGAAAGCGCGGGTTGGGCGGCGCGGCGCTCGGCGCGGAGGCCCCGGGCGACGGGGCGCGTGCGCCGGCCGGCGCCTGCGGCGAGGGGCTATTGGGCGGCGGGGCCGGCGCGCTGGCGCGACTGGCAGCGAGGCGCGCTTCGAGGTCGTTGCGCTCGATGGCGGCGTCGATTTGACCGGCAAGCTCGCGCGCCGTCGCGGCAAGATTCGGGCGCACCGAGGCCGCCACGAACACTTCGCGCGGCGGAGCGACGGTGGGCGGTGCGGAAGGCGCGTTCGCGGCGGGGGCGGCCGATGCCGGCGCTGCCGGCGTCGCCGGGGGAAGTACGACCGGCGCGGGCGCCGGCGCGCTCGCCGCCGGGACGCTCGGAGCAGGCGCGCTGGGGGCCGGAGCAATCTGCGTCGTGAGGACGGCGCTTTGCGGCCCTTCGGTCGCGGGCGCCGCGAGTTCGGGAGCCACGGTCGGGATCGGATTATCGGGATCGATCGTCCCGAGATTGCGCACCGTGACCGTGGAATTCGTGAAACCGGTGACCTGCAGCAAGAGCGTTTCCCCGGGATGGATGCCCGGTGGAATCTGCGCGGCGACGGTCTGTCCGAGAAATGAAAGCAGATCCATGCCGCCCTGCGGCGGGAGAACGGTTGCGGCGATGACCTCGCCGACGTTGACTTGGGCTTGGAGCGTTGCGACGTCGGCACCGAGGCTAAGAATCGCCTCGTCCATGGCAGCTTGGGCGTTGGCGACCGCCTGGGCAGCGAGTGCGGCGAGCGGATCGAGCCCCGACATCGGTTAGTCCTTACGCGGTGAAGTCGATGAAGTGCTCGCCTTCGCCCGAGAGTCCGAGAGGCGAATCCTGGGCTGAATCTTCGTCGCGGGCGCGTTGCCGCTGCTGCGGCGTGTAGCCGCTGCCGTCGTTGCTGCCATCAGGATTGGTGCGCAGTGAGGTGCGCTCCCCATGCTCGGTCCCTTTGATCGTCTCTTCGCGCTGCTGCACTTGCGCGGCGAAGGTCGTCTGGGCGGCCGCCTGGGCCGCTTGCGGGGCCTCCTGCGCGGCGCTAACCAGGGCCGCGTTTTGCGGGGCGGCCAGGTATGCCAGTTGCAGATCCGCGGGACGAATCGCCATGATCCGATATTTCCCCTCGCAGCGTCCGTTCTACTTTATTTTCGGCAGCTTCGGGGCCCGGCGCGGGGCGCCGCAAGTATTTTTGCTTGATCGTCGGGTCGTCTTCGCGGTAGCCCAGGTCCGCCTGCAGCTCGCGCAACCGCTGACGCAAGTGAATCACGGCCTGCGCGTGGATCTGCGAGACCCGCGATTCCGACACGCCCAGGGCGCCTTTGATCTCTTTGAGCGTTTGCCCCTCGAAGTAGTAGAGCGTGATCACGGTGCGCTCTTGCGGCGGCAGGTTTTCGACCGCGCGCACGAGCTCGGCGTGGACCTCACGGGACTCGACCTCGCTCATGACGTCGTTGTCGTCGTCACGCAGCGTGTCGACCAGCGGGATCTCGTAGCCCTTTTCGTTGGGCAGAAACTCCTCGAGCGAAAGTACCGCGGTGCCGCGAACGCGCTGGATCAGTTGATCGAATTCTTTCTTCGAGAGCCCGAGGCGCTGGCCGACTTCGGCTTCGCTGGGCGCGCGACCCAACTCGACTTCCAACTCTTGGTAGGTGCGCTCGAGCTCGCGGGCGCGCTGACGAACCGCGCGCGGAACCCAGTCGAGCGAACGCAGGGCGTCCAAAATAGCCCCGTTGATACGAGTGATTGCGTACGTTTCGAACTTCACCCCGCGCGCGTCGTCGTACTTTTCGATGGCGTCGATCAAACCCAAGATCCCGTCGTTGATGAGATCGTTGATCTCAACGTTCGGCGGGAGATTGACGGAGATTCGACCGGCCACGTACTTCACCAAGTGCAAGTACTTATGAACGATCTCTTCCCGCGAGAGTTCGACGCCGCCGATAACGTAGCTGCGTGGACTACGGTTCAGCTTCATGCAACCTCGTGGACGTGCATATCACGCGTCCAAGCTTTCGTATTCAGAGTCCCCAAACGCCCTCCTACTCTGCTTCGTCAGCGTTCTGCATCCAACCGGTTAAGACTTTGCTACGCCTGCGAGAGCCACCAAAATCGGTGAGATGTCGTCCAAAGGGGCTTCGCGGTCGACAAGACCTTCCTTCGCGGCCGCCCGCGGCATGCCGTAGACCACGCACGTCGCTTCGTCCTGACCGAGCACGTAGCCGCCGCGTTCTTTAAGCTTTCGTAAACCGCGCACGCCGTCTTGCCCCATGCCGGTGAGGATGACGCCGATTGCGGCGCGTCCGTACGCTTGCGCGACTTGCGCAGTCATGAAGTCGACGCTCGGGACGTGCAGCGAGGTACCGTCGTCATCGACGAGACGCAGCTCCGTCTCGCCCGCGCCGCGCCGGCGCAACTCCACTTGCTTGCCGCTGGGCACGACCAGCGCCGTTCCGGCCTCGAGGATCATCCCGTTGACCGCTTCATGGACGGCGATCTTGCTCGATGCGTTGAGACGGTCGGCCAGCGGACGGGTGAAGCCCATCGGCATGTGCTGGACGATCAGCACGGGCAACGGAAAATTCCCAGGAAGCATTGGTACCACGTGCGAGAGCGCAACCGGTCCGCCGGTCGACGTCCCGATTGCCACGACTTCGTATTGTCCGGTCGGGCGCGGCCGCGTAACCGAAGGCGGCGCGATGATGCGAGGTGCTTGCTCGATCGGCGGCGGCGTATGCACGATCGGCTGCGCGGGCTGAGCTCCTTGCCGCGAAACCGCGCGAATCTTGGCAACCAGATCGCGCGCGACGTCGGTGATGTTCACGTAGGCCGCGTCCGGTTTCGAGATGAAGTCGACGGCGCCCAGTTCGAGTGCGCGGAAGGTCGTTTCTGCGCCCTCGCGCGTGAGCGAACTGCACATGATGATCGGAATGCGGTGATCGGCGACGATTTGGCGCACCGCCTCGAGGCCGCCCATCCCGGGCATTTCGACGTCCATCGTGATGACGTCGGGATTGAGCTGCAACGCTTTGGTGATCGCTTCCTCGCCGCTCCGCGCGGTCGCCATCACGCTCATATCCGGTTCGTTTTCGAGCATGGTCGAAATCGCCCGGCGCATGAACGCCGAGTCGTCGACAACCAGTACGTTGATCTTTCCCACGCTTACATCACTTCCGTCGGTAGTAGATCGCTTTCGGTGTTACGACGGGTTCGTAGCGGTCGGTCACCCGCATGATCGATTCCGCGTGCCCGAGGAATAGAAACCCTCCCGGTCGCAGAGCTTTGGCAAAGGCTTCCACGACCCGCTTTTGCGTCGGCTTCTCGAAATAGATCAGGACGTTGCGGCAAAAGATCGCATCGAACGTCCCCATCGAAGCCACCGCATGATCGTCCATGAGATTCAAGCGCGAAAATTCCACCATGTTCTTGATCTCGTCGTTGATGAAAAAACCGCCTTCAAAGGGGCGGAAGTACTTTTGGACCATCTCCGGCGGCGTCGCGCGGAAGGAAAGCTCTCGATAGAAGCCGGTCGCGGCACGTTCCAAGGCACGCGGTGAAAGATCGGTTGCACGCAAGACGACGCTGGACGGCGTGATGCGATGCGTCTGCGTCAGCATCATCGCGATCGTATACGGCTCCTCGCCGGTCGACGATGCGGACGACCACACCCGTAGCGGCGTGCCGGCTCGCTGCGACTCGTCGAGCACCTCGGTGACGAGGACCTCGAGCTGCGCGCGCTCGCGAAAGAAATAGGTCTCATTGTTGGAGAGCACCGAGGCGAGTTCACTCCACTCGCTCTCGCGGTCCGGCGAGGCGGTCAGGAAGCGGTGGTACCCGGCGAAATCGGCTACGCGGCACTTGAGCAGGCGCGTTTGCAGGCGGCTTTGCAGCAAAAATAGCTTGGTATCGTCGTAAAAGATACCAAAGCGCTCGCGGATCAAATCGCGCAACGCTTGAAATTCGTGTTCTGAGATAGCAATAGTTGACAAGCGATCGTATCCGTACTAGGTCCGGCTTCGCCATCTAAACAAAGGAAGCCCGCGTCGCGAAGCGCAGCGCGTTCAGGGCGAGCGTAAACCGGTCGAACGGCGTCCGCTGCGCGTCTTCTTTTTGGAGCGCATCGCTAAATCGCGTGCTGGCGGCCAGCTGATCGAAGAGCAAACCGTAGCGCGCGGGCCGCGCCTCCAAGTAGCGCATCAGGCGGACCCGGTGTTCGAGACGACGCTGAAATCGGCCGCGAAGTCGCTGTGCGTAGGACTGGGCGGCGCGCTCGGGCGAACGGCGACGGTCGCTCACCGCGGCCGCGGCGAAGCGTCCGCTCATCGCGGCCTCGAAGATGCCTTCGCCGTTGGTCGCGTCCACCAGCCCCGCGGCGGTTCCGCCGAGCATCGCCGCGCCGGCGGCGTACCGGTCGCGCGGCCAGCCGCCGTAGAGGAGATGTCCTTCTTCCTTCACCCGCGTCACCGAAGCGCCGGCGTACAGGCGCTCGCGCGTACGCGCAGTGAACGCATCGAGCTCCTCGCGCAGGCGCTTCCCGTCGAGCTTGCCCACAAGGCCGAGACCAATCGCCAAATGATCGCGCTTGGGGAACATCCAGGCCACGATTTGACGCCCATCGCGCGCAGAATAATAATGGAGCTCGAGCGTTCGATACGCTACCGCAACCGCCGGCCGATCCAAATACACGCGATATTGCAGCGTCGTCATCAGGCCGTCGTTCCAGCGCGCGTCAGCGAATGCCCGATCGAAACGCGCGCTCGCCCCCTGCGCGAAGAAGACGTTGCGCGCCCGAACGCGGCGACGTTCACCCGAGCGCAAATCGGCATACTCGACCGTCGTGCCGTTACCATCATGCTCGAAGGAACGCCAGAGCGACTGCGTGCGGATGAGCGCGCCTTCGCGCGCCGCCAGACGCGCGATCTCGCCGTCCAGTTCCTCGCGCGTCGTCGTGTGACCGGGACCAAAGAAGATCTCGTATTCGCGGCCGCTGTGATCGAAGAGGGCAAGGCGCGGCGTATCGCAATGAACGAGTTCGCGCGGCAAATCGAACGTCTCGCAGAACCCCGGGCGCAGCCCCGCCGCGCAGACCCGCTTCGCGCCGACGACGGCGTCCTTTTCGAGCACGACCGTCTCGATACCGGATCGCGCAGCCTCGCGCGCGGCGGTCGCACCCGCCGGACCGGCGCCGACGACGAGAAACTCGGTCTCCTCCACCATGTCGAGGTCCTTGGTTGAGCTTGCGAGAACACCCTGCGCGGTCATGAACGCCCCGCTCCCGCGCAACTATCTCCATCTCCCGCTCGGCGAGCGCCAGCCCGACGAGATCAACGTCGTGGTCGAGATTCCCGAGGGGTCGCGCAACAAGTACGAGTACGACAAAGCACTCGACATCTTTCACCTCGATCGTGCTCTGCACTCCGCGATTCATTACCCGGGCGACTACGGGTTTGCACCGCAGACGCTCGCGCATGACGGAGACCCGCTCGACGTCCTAGTCCTCGTCATCGAACCGACCTTTCCCGGCTGCCTGGTCCTCGCGCGTCCCATCGGGCTGCTCGAGATGATCGACGGCGACAAGGAAGACGAAAAAATTCTCGCGGTCCCGGTCGGCGAACCGTCGTTCGACGAAGTCCACAACTACTCGCAGATCTTTCCGCACCTGCTGCGCAAGATCTCGCACTTCTTCGAGACGTACAAGGCGCTCGAGGGCAAGCAGACGCGGATCGGCTCGTGGCAGGACGCCGCTTTTGCCCGGCGCGTCATCGCCGAATCGCACCAGCGGTTCTCCCAACAGGACTAAGCTCCCAGACCGCAGTACCGCCCTACCTTAAGCGGCGCCCCTCGGGCGCCGCACTGCTGCTTCCTCAAGGGACCTGTAAGTTACATGACGGCACAATACGCGATTTGGGCCGGGCTGATCGGTGGTGCGCTCGCGGTGCTCTATGGCATCGTGCTCACCTTCTGGGTGCTCGGTCAACCGGACGGCAACGCCCGCATGAAAGAGATCGCCGCGGCGATCCAAGAGGGCGCCATGGCCTTCCTCAAGCGCCAGTATGGAACGATCGCGATCGTCGCGATCGTCCTGGCCATTCTCATCTTTATCGCCCCGCCGCTAGGCTGGGAGGCCTCGGCCGGTTTTTTGATCGGTGCAATCCTCTCGGGCGCAGCCGGCTTCATCGGCATGATCGTCTCGGTCCGCGCGAACGTGCGCACCGCCGAAGCGGCGCGCGGCGGCCTCGGTCCGGCGCTCAACGTCGCCTTCCGCGGCGGCACGGTCACGGGCATGCTCGTCGTGGGCCTCGGGCTCTTCGCGGTCTCCGGATATTTCGCGCTTCTGCAAAACATCAACGCCGGCGACACGACCAAGACGCTCGGCGCGATGGTGGGTCTGGCCTTCGGGTGCTCGCTGATTTCGGTCTTCGCGCGTCTGGGCGGCGGCATCTACACCAAAGCGGCTGACGTCGGCGCCGACTTGGTCGGAAAAGTGGAAGCGGGAATCCCCGAGGACGACCCGCGCAACCCGGCCGTCATCGCGGACAACGTCGGCGACAACGTGGGTGACTGCGCCGGCATGGCCGCCGACCTGTTCGAAACGTATTGCGTCACGACGGTCGCGGCAATGCTGCTCGGCAACCTGCTCTTCGGCGACAAACTCCCCGGTGCAACGACCTTCCCGCTCGTGCTTGGGGCGATCTCGATCGTCGCCTCGATCGTCGGCTCGTGGGTCGTAGGCCTCGGCAAAGTCTCCAAGACCCGCATCATGGCCTCGCTATACAACGGCATGATCGTCGCCGGCGTGCTCGCGCTCGTCGGCTTTTGGTTTGCGACGCAAACCGAATTCGCCGGATCCGATATCGTGAGCGGCACGAGCATCTTCTTCTGCGCGCTCGTGGGCGTGGCAATCACGGGTCTCATTACGGTCATCACGGAGTACTACACGGGAACCCAATTCGCGCCGGTGCGGAACATCGCGCAAGCTTCGGTGACGGGACACGCGACCAACATCATCGCGGGTCTCGCGGTCTCGATGCAGGGCACCGCGCTTCCGGCGATCGTGATCGTGCTCGGCATTTTGGTCAGCTACGGCCTGGCAGGCATCTACGGTGTCGGCATCGCCGTCATGGCCATGCTCTCGCTCGCGGGTATCGTCGTCGCGATCGACTCGTTCGGGCCGATCACCGACAATGCGGGTGGCATCGCCGAGATGGCTGAGATGCCGGAAGACGTGCGTAACGTCACCGATCCACTCGATGCCGTCGGCAACACCACCAAGGCCGTTACCAAGGGCTACGCCATCGGGTCGGCAGCGCTAGCGGCCGTCGTGCTCTTTGCGTCGTTCCTGCAAGAGTTGATCAAAGCCAAATGCGGCGCCTCCAGTGCCCCGGACTGCGCGACCACCGTCACCAACCTCTTTGCAATCGGCAATCCGTACGTGCTCTCGGGGCTCTTCATCGGCGGCTTGCTTCCGTATCTCTTCGCTTCGCTCTCGATGCAAGCCGTCGGGCGCGCGGCCGGTGCGGTGGTCGAGGAAGTCCGCCGTCAATTCCGCGAGATCCCCGGCATCATGGCCGGAACCGCGAAGCCCAATTACGCGACGACCGTGTCGATTGTCACGGCCGCGGCACTCAAAGAGATGATCGTACCCGCGCTCATCCCGGTCGGGGTGCCGATCGTCGTGGTGCTCCTTGCGGTGTTCGACATCCTCAAGGGAGACACGGCGGCACAGCTCATGGGCGGGATCCTCGTCGGCTCGATCGTCACGGGGCTGTTCCTCGCGATCTCGATGACGACGGGCGGCGGCGCATGGGACAACGCCAAGAAGTACATCGAAGACGGGAATCTCGGCGGCAAAGGCTCGATCGCCCATCAAGCCGCCGTCACCGGTGACACCGTCGGCGATCCCTACAAAGACACGGCGGGCCCCGCTATCAACCCAATGATCAAGGTGCTCAACATCGTCGCACTCTTGCTCGTCGGCTTCCTCGTTCGCTAAACACAAAGGGGCGCTGCTTCGCAGCGCCCCTTTATCATTGTTCGCGCGAGCGCGAGCGAAGCCGCGCGATAAAGTCACCATAGGGAGCCTTCGGCGACCAAGATGTAGAGGATCGGGCCGAGTCCCCACACGATGCTCACGATGAACCAAACGATCTTCTTCCCGGACGACATGTCGCCGCGCGCCGCCAGATTGATCCACATCAGGATCATGGCGATCGGGTGCAAGATGATCGAGAGCACGATTTCCAGCAGCAGCTTCACGTCTTTACCTCACATAGCACGGCAGTCGTTCGCGTCGGCTACTCCACCATAGGAACGTCGGCCTGCACCGCGCCTTCGAGAGCTGCCACGCGATCGACGGGTTCGCGCACGTCGTCGCTCGAGCTCGTGGCGCGCCAGGCGACGGCCGCGGCAACGACGAGCATCGCACCGCCGACGTACCACGCGGCGCCCGGGGCACGCCACGCGTGAACCGCGCTGATCGAGTACGCGAACGTCCCGGTAAAGATGGCCGGACCGATCAGCGTCCCCAGGCTGCGCAACAGATTGATCGCGCCCTGCAACTCGCCCTGTTCGTGCTTTCCGACGCGGCGCGTCATTAACGACTGTGACGCGGAGCCGGCGATCATCCACAGCATGTTGATCGGGATAGCGATCCAGAACAACAGCTGGTTGCCTGCGTACATGCAAAACCCGGCCGCGCCGAAGAGCAGTCCCACCAGCATGGCGCGACGTTCGCCGATACGATCCACGACCGGTTGAATGACGAAGGCCGAGATCAGGATGGTAAAGACGCCGACGATCGCAAGCGAAATACCGATGGTATTCGTCTTCCAGCCGAACGCGAGCATCGTGTAGAGAACGAACAATTGGGGCAGCGCTTCATGCGCGACGTAGCCGATGAGGTTCGAGATCGAAAGACCCGCGAGTTCGGCGTGGCGCCGTAACATCTTCACCGCGCCGAGCGGATTGGCGCGCTTCCACGAGAAGGCGTTGCGGTGCTCGGGCGCGAGCGACTCCGGCAAAACGAAGAGACCATACAGAAAGTTCACCAGGCTCAGCGCGCCCGCTACCCAAAACGGCACACGCAGCCCGTAGACCGCAAGCATGCCGCCCAGCGCCGGCCCGACCACGAACCCCACGCCGAAGGCGGCGCTGATCATGCCGTATGCGCCGGCACGCTTATCCTCGGGTGTCACGTCGGCGATATAGGCGCTCGCGACACTGATGCTCGCGGTGGTTGCACCGGAAAGCACGCGACCGAGAAAAAGCCAGCCGAGCGTCGGTGCAAGCGCGAGAATCGTGTAGTCCAGAGCCGTGCCGAGATTTGAGAGCAGCACGACGGGACGGCGCCCCACGCGATCCGAGAGCGTGCCCAGGATCGGTGAACCGAAGAATTGCATCACCGCGAAAAGCGTGGAGAAGAGGCCCGAGAGCAGCGACGCGCTCGCGTAGTCTCCGTGCGTAAAGCTCAGCACCAGCGGGTTGAACACCGGGATCATGATCCCGAGCGCGATCATGTCGAGCAGTACCGTGACGAAGATGAACAGCATCGTTTGACCGCTCCGCTTAGGGCTCCGTGAGCCAGCTCGCAGCCTTAAACCACAACTCCATCGCCGCGTTGACCCGCGCTCGCTCTTCGGTGGCGCAGAAGTCCATCATCGCTCCCCGATAGACTGCCAGCGTCAGCGTCGCAAAGGCTTCGGCCCGATCGGCCCGGGTGCCGCGCCGGACGAGCGCCTCCTTGAGCAGACCGAGCCAATCGTTGATCCCGTGCAAAAAATCGCCGTAGTGCTCGTCATGCAGCGCAAGGCCGTACGCTTCAAAAAATAGGCGTGAGTCGCTTGCCGTGTCCAGATAGAAGTTCCACATGACGCGACGGAACTCGTCGGCCGGCAGTGCGAGATCGAGGTTCGCAAACTTGGCGCGCAAACGAATGCGATTGCGCGCGATCAGCGCCGCGATCAAATCCTCCTTGGTTGCAAAGAACGCGTGCAGGGCCTCGCCGGATAAACCCAAGGCGCCGGCCGCATCGTCGAGCGTGAGCGCGCACAGGCCGACGTCGTCGACGTGCGGACGGAGCCGATCCAAAAGCGCGTCACGCTCGCGCAGTTCCGCCGTCGGGTCCATTAGCCTGCGTGCGGCGCGGCATGATCGAGCGCTTCGTACTTCCGGTAGACCGCGTAGTAGGTCGCGCCGAGGATGCCGATCGCAAAGAAAATCAGGCCGTCGCTCACGACGTTCCCCACGGCGCTGGTCGGCGGAAGGAGCATTCGAATCACGAACCGTCCGCCGAAAGCGCCCAGATAGATGAGCGCCGTCGCCCACGAGGGGCCGAGTTTCATCACGCCATGGCGCTCCGTCGCGCTGACCTGCGTGTGATGACCGCGCAGGAGTCCGAGCGGAACCCCGATCGCGAATCCGAGAATGACAGCCACGATCAGTTCCCAAACCGCGGGATGAAACATGACCGCGCTTCCATATACGGCAAAGGCGGCCAAAAACATCAGAAGGACGACGAAGATCCACATGCGCGCCACGCTAATTCGCTGCGGCCGCGACACGCGAATGGCTACCCATACGATAAGGACGGCATAGATCAGCAGCTGGAGCGGACTGACATTTCCAAGTTGACCTGACAATGGGGCCTCCATCGAGCGAGAAAAGAAACAAGGTGGGAGCGCAAGCGCTCCCACCTTGTACGATGGAGATCGGATCGATTACTTGATCTCGACCTTGGCGCCGGCTTCCTCGAGCTTCTTCTTGACGTTCTCGGCTTCGTCTTTGGTGACGCCTTCTTTGACGGCTTTGGGGGCGCTCTCAACGAACGCCTTGGCCTCGGTCAGACCCAGGCTGGTGAGCTCACGAACGGCCTTGATGACCTTGATTTTCTCGGGTCCGGCCTCTGAGAGGATCACGTCGAATTCGGTCTTCTCCGCGGCGGGCGCTGCGGCACCGCCACCGGCGGCCGGGCCGGCCATCATTGCGACCGGGGCTGCGGCGCTGACGCCATACTTCTCTTCGAGCTGCTTGACCAGGTCGGCGAGCTCGAGCACGGTGAGTTTATCGATTTGATCGATGAGTTCGGCAACTGCCATGATAGATGAATCTCCTTAAGCGTTCGAACCCGCGGCTTCTTTTTGCTCGCGGATGGCATTGAGTGCGCGGACCAGGCCGCTCTGATTGCCCGAAAGCACGGTGACGAGACCGCGCAGCGGGTTTGCGAGCGTACCGACGAGTTTGGCGATGAGCTCGATCTTGGGCGGCAGCGAAGCGAGGACTTCCACTTGCTTGGCATCGACGAGCATGCCGTCGATGTAGGCAGCCTTGATCCCGAGCTTCTTGCTGTCGTCAGCGAACTGTTTGATCGCCTTGGCGGGCGCAACCGGATCGGTGCCCGCGAAAACGATGCCGGTCGGGCCGGCCAGATACGCATCTAACTGCTTGGCGATTTCTTCGCCCGCAGCGATCTTGAAGAGCGTGTTCTTGACGACGGAGTAGGTGCTGCCGTCCTTACGCAGCTCGCCGCGAAGTTTCGTGATCTCTTCGACGGTCAAGCCGGCAAAATCGGTCAAGAACAAGTTCTGCGAATCGGCGAGCCGATCGCGCAACTCTTGTACCGCGTGTTCCTTACGTGCGGTTGGCATTGACGTTGTTGCTGCTTTCTTGGATTTAAAAAAGCGCTCCATCCGTCCGGAGGGCGCTTGAAGAACGTCGAACAACGCAACGCGCGCTGCCGGAGATCTCTATTGCGCTACCTCGGTAGGGTGGGGTTTGGCTGCGCCGAGCCCGGATGGTGCTTCGCACGCATCCCGATTCTGCCGCCAGCCCGGTTTGAGTGCCCTGCGGCACCCCTACGGTCTTCGGAGCCAAGGGGTAGACTACCACAGCGGCAGGTTCCGCGCAACCGGAGGACCCGGGCGCACCGGCGGGCGAACCGACGGCCGGATGCCCTTTACGCCGCCATCTACTCCGGACGAGGCGCTGGCTCGTCTGCTCGCCGGCAATCGCCGCTTCGTGAACGAGCAGCCCCGTGCCCCGATCCCGTCCGCAGCCCGTCTCGAGCTTGCCAGCGCTCAGCGTCCCTTCGCCGCGATTCTCGGATGCTCGGACTCGCGCGTTCCGGTCGAGACGATCTTTGATCAGCAGCCCGGTGATCTCTTCGTCGTACGGCTCGCCGGGAACATCGCGACCAGCGAGGCTCTGGGCTCGATCGAGTACGCCGTCGAGGTCTTGGGCTGCATGCTGGTCGTGGTGCTCGGACACTCGTCGTGCGGCGCCGTCCAAGCTGCGATGGCACTAGTCGAGTCAGACGTCACGCCGCCCGGCCACATCGCGCTCCTGGCGGAGGCAATCGCGCCGGCCGCACGGGCCGCTCGCGCAGCCGGCGGCGATTGGTGGGGGAAGGCCGTCGAGACGAACGTTCGCGCCTCGACCGGCAGGATCACGGGCCGATCGGCGATCGTTCGTGCTGCGGCGACGCGCGGAGGGTTACGCGTCACGGGAGCGCTGTACGATCTACCGACCGGCCTGGTCACGCTCCTCGGCTAGGAGTTCGCGATTGACGGCGCCGGCGTGCTAGCGTTGCGATCTGCTCGCAGACGCATCGGACGCAGCACGCCGATCGAGAGCAGTGCCGCGACGATGTTGAAGACACCGGCGACGGTGAGTGCCAGCGTCCAGCTCCCCGACATGGCCGTAAGCACGCTTGCGAGCGGGACGATCAGCGAGCCGGTCCCCTTTGCGGTGTACAGCATCCCGTAGTTGGTCGTCGCATATTTTTGACCGAACTGGTCGCGCGTGGTCGCGGGAAAGATGCTGAAGATCTCGCCCCATGCGAAGAACACGACGCCCGAGAGAAGCACGAAGGACACCGGCGAGTGGCCGTATTTCATCAAGGCGAAGATACCGATGCCCTCCAGCAAGAACGCGATGAACATCGTCAGCTCGCGCCCGATGTTGTCCGAGACCCAGCCGAGCAACGGACGCGTGAACCCGTTGACGAGATTGTTGATCGCGAGTGCATAGGTTAGGGTCGCCATCGAGATGCCGAGAATCGAAACCGGCTCCTTGGCGATACCGAAGTCCTTGGCAATCGGGCCGAGTTGCGCGACGGCCATCAAACCTCCGGACGCGACGAGCGTGAACATCACGTACATCACCCAGAAGATGGGCGAGCGCAGCGTCTCTCCCGGCGTGTAGTCGTGCGTGCCCTGCAGCACCTTGATCGGCCGCGCTTCTTGCACTGTCGTCGCGGGCGGCGTAATCAGGAACAGCGCCGCGATGACCACGATAGCGCCTTGGATCAATCCGAAGACCAGGAATGTGTGCTGGTAGCCGCTCGATTTGACCATCATCGTGAGCGGAATCACCGTGAGCGCCGCACCGGCGCCGTATCCCATGGCGGTGAGCCCCGCTGCGAGGCCGCGATTCCCGGCAAACCACTTGAGCGCGTTGCCGATGCACGTGCCGTAGACGATGCCTCCGCCGATACCGGCGAGGATGCCGCCGAGGTACAGCACTTCGAGCGAGGAGGCAAAGGAGTTCGTGACCCATGCCAGCCCCGAAAAGATGCCGCCCACGATGACCATGCGGCGTGGGCCGAAGCGGTCGACAAGCGCGGCTTCAAACGGAACGAGCCAGGTTTCGACGAGCACGAAGAGCGTGAACGTCACTTGGATCGCTGCCCGCGACCATCCCATCGACGTGTGGATCGGATTGACGAACACGGTCCAACCGTATTGAAGGTTCGCGATCATCGCCATGCATACGATGCCCGCGATGAGCTGGAGCCATCGATTGTGGAGAATGTTTTCCTGCGGCACCGCCGCGGCGGACTGAGCGGCCATTGATACACCCCTTCTCAGAAGAGACAAGTGATACTGGTCATAGTTAGCGCCGGAGACTGATCCAAATCGTTTTCTTGTCGGTGTAATTGTCGAGCGCCGTCTCGCCGAGGTCACGACCCATTCCCGAGTCGCCGCCGAGCCCGCCCCACGGCAGGCGCGTGTCGCTCTGCCCATATGTATTCACCCACACCGTGCCGGCGCGCAACCGCTGCGCCATCACGTGTGCGCGGACAACGTCCTTGGTCCACACGCCCGCGGCCAGGCTGAAATCCGAATCGTTGGCAATGCGCACCGCATCATCTTCATCCTTGAAGCGAATCACGGCGGCAACCGGGCCGAAGATCTCTTCTCGCGCGATCTTCATCGAGTTCTGGACCTCGGTAAAGACCGTGGGCTCCAAGAAGTACCCCTTCGTACCGACGCGGTCACCGCCCGAAAGCAGCGTCGCGCCTTCGCTCTTGCCCGCTTCGATGTAGCCGATGATCGTGTTCATCTGCTTTTGCGAGATGACCGGCCCGATGTAGGTGCTCTCGTCTTGCGGATCGCCGATCTTCAGACTCTTCGACCGCGCGACCATCCGCTCGCAGAACTGGTCGTAAATACTCTCTTGCACGAGGATTCGCGAACCGGCCGAACAGACTTGACCGCTATTGAAGAAAATGCCCGCCGACGAACCCTTGACGGCGGCATCGATGTCGGCGTCGTCGAAAATCAAGTTCGGAGACTTCCCGCCGAGCTCGAGCGTCAAGCGCGTGACGAACGGCGCCGCATTTTCCATGATCAGTTTTCCGACGCCGGGCGAACCGGTGAACGAGATTTTGTCGACGTCGGGGTTCCGCACGATCGACATGCCGGCGGTCGATCCCGGCCCGGGCACGATGTTCAGAACGCCCGGCGGCACACCGGCTTCGAGCGCCAGCTCGCCCAGCAGCAGGGCGGTCAGCGGCGTCTCGGTCGCCGGCTTCATGACGATCGTGCATCCGCACGCGAGCGCCGGCGCGATCTTCCACATCGAGTTCATCAACGGGAAATTCCACGGCACGATCGCGCCCACGACGCCCACCGGCACGCGCGCGATGTACGTGTGCGCGTCGGGTCGCACCGGGACCACGTCTCCCGTGATCTTATCCGGCCAGCCCGCGTAGTATTCGATGCAGTCGAGCATCGCCGGATAGTCCTGGCGCCGCACCGAGCTGATCGGTTTCCCGCCGTCGAGCGACTCGAGCATGATGATCTCGTCTTGACGCTGGCGAATCATCTCGGCAAAGCGCATCATGATACGCGCGCGTTCTGAGGCACGCATCGTGCCCCACGGCCCCGACTCGAGCGCCGCGCGAGCCGCCTTGACGGCGAGCGCGGTATCTTCCGCACCCGCGGATGCGACGTTCGCGATGACCTCTTCGGTCGCCGGATTGCGTGTCTCGAAGGTCTCACCCGAGCGGGCATCGACCCATTTGCCGTCGATCAGCAGCTTGGTCTGCGGGACGCGGACCGCTGCACGTGGTGTTGCGGCAATTGCCATGATCAAATAACCCCTTCCGCACGCAGGCTGTCGACCTGCGCAGCATCGTAGCCCATGATTTCGTGTAACAGTTCGGCGTTGTGCTCGCCGAGAAGCGGCGCGCGACGATAGTCGACCGGCGAATCCGAGAGCACGAGCGGACAGCCGACGGTGTAATATGTCCCACGCTGCGGATGTTCGACGGCGGCGATCATGCCTCGCGCCCGCAGCGACTCGTCTTCCAGGAGCTCTTTGGTCGCAAGAACCGGACCGCACGGGATGTCCAGTGCGTTGCAGCGTTCGAGCACTTCGTATTTCGTATACTTTTGCGTCCACTGCTCGATGATCCCGAAGACTTCGGAGAGAATCGGGACGCGCGCTTCGGCGGTCGCGTACCTCGGATCGCTCACGAGTTCGGGGCGTCCCATCTCGTTGCAGAGCGGCTCCCAGATCTGCGGCTGCACGATCAAGTAGACGTAGTCGTTCGGTCCGCCCGGAGCGCAGCGCAGCGCCGAACCGGGATGGCCGCCGCCCGAGGCATTGCCCGAGCGCGGAACGACGCCGTTGAAAGACTGGTTGGGATATTCGCGCAACGGACCTCGCGCCAAGCGCTGTTGATCGCGCATCTTCACGCGGCAGAGATTGAGCACCGAGTCTTGCATCGTGCACATCACGCGCTGCCCGACTCCCGTATGCACGTCGCGCTGATAGAGTGCGGCCAGGATCGCCGCAACCGAGTGAATGCCGGTGCCCGAGTCGCCGATCTGCGCGCCGGTAACGAGAGGCGGTCCGTCTTCCCATCCAGTGGTGCTCATCGATCCGCCCATCGCCTGCGCGACCGGCTCGTAGGCTTTGGCGTCGGCATACTGCCCCGGACCAAAGCCTTTGATCGACGCATAGATCATCCGCGGATTGAGTTCATGAATCGTCTCCCACGGAAAGCCTTGGCGATCGAGCACGCCCGGACCGAAGTTCTCCACGAGCACGTCGCACTTGCGCACGAGTTCGGTGAAGATTTCCTTCCCCTGCGGCGTCTTGGTATTGAGCGTGAGCGAGCGCTTATTGCCGTTGAGCATCGCGAAGTACAGACTGTCGACGTCGGGGACGTCGCGCAGCTGCTGACGGGTGATATCGCCGCGGCCGGGCAGCTCGACCTTGATCACGTCGGCGCCGAGCCACGCGAGGATCTGGGTGCACGACGGCCCCGATTGGACGTGGGTCATGTCCAATATGCGGACGCCGTCCAGAGCCTTCTTCGTTTGTTGCGCTATCATTTGTACATCGTTTGGTTTTCGGTGCCGGGTGCGTACGCGTCGGGGTCCAGCCACACGTTGATGATCGCGCAGGTGCCGGCTTCGCGCGCACGTTCCAGCGCCGGACGGATCCCCTCCGGCTCGCGCACCGCTTCACCGTAGAACCCGAGCATGTCCGCGAACTTCTCGAAGTCGACGTCGCCGAGATAGTTGCCGACGTCGCCGCGCTCCTTTCCGTACTTTTGGATCTGACCGCAGCGGATCTGATTCATGTAACTGTTATTGCCGACGATCGCGATATACGGCAGTCCGAAACGCACCGCCGTCTGCATGTCGAAGCCGGTCATCGCGAACGAGCCGTCGCCGAAGAGCGCGACCACTTCACGGCTCGGCTGCGCGAGCTTCGCGGCCATCGCAAATCCGGTCCCCAC
>DATKPZ010000186.1:0-3704 GCA_035523815.1 Alphaproteobacteria bacterium | reverse complement strand
GTTAACCAACAACACCTCGATCCGCGACGTGCTCCTCTTTCCGCTCCAGCGCCAGCACGGCTAGGCGCCGGCGCGCATCGACGGCTCTAGTCCTTTAGAACCATTACCGCAGGCGGGACTTTCGTCACGGCAGAACACGAGGGAAGGTTCTCCGTCCTACGTGCCGCTGGAGGGTGTCTCATGCGCAACGCTCGTTTCGTCACCGCGCTGGTCGGCGCGGGAGCATTGGCTGCTTGCGGCGGAGGCGGAGGCGGCGGTGGTGGAACCGGCGTTACCGTGCCTCCGCCCGTGCCAACCAACCTTTCGGAGACGAGCGTGCAGCGCAACGATGCGCAGAGCGCGCTCTCGGGCGTGCAGGCGTATCAAGAATACGCAGGCGGAGGTTCGATCTCGACGCTGACCGCGGTGCGCGTCGTGCACACGATGCTCGCGAAGACCAATCCGAAGACGTTGCTCACGGCGCCCCCTCGCCACGTCTTGTCGTGCAACACGTCTCCCGGCGTGAACGAATACACATCAGGCGACACGATTACGATCGAAGATTACTACGATAGCCAGTGCACGCAGCTCGAGGCCGAGATCGTGTGGACGGTG
Organism: Alphaproteobacteria bacterium; assembly: GCA_035523815.1. Lineage (GTDB taxonomy): Bacteria > Vulcanimicrobiota > Vulcanimicrobiia > Vulcanimicrobiales > Vulcanimicrobiaceae > Aquilonibacter. The sequence goes on along the minus strand of DATKPZ010000186.1, from coordinate 3,110 downwards.
ACGCAGTCGGGCAATACCTATACGGGCCCGGCGGTATTTACCGAATACTCGATGACCGGAGGGGTCACGGAATCTGCCAACGTGCAGATCACGTTCATCTTCAACAGTGCGGATACCGCGGTCACCGGCTTCTCGTTCCTCCTGAGCAACGTCGTCGACAACGGCACCGCCATCAGCGGCGAGATCGGCCTCGCGTGCAACGCCGGCACGGCCACGACGTGCGACATCGCCGTGGTCGCGAACGTGGCGGCGCTGAGCGCCGAAGATGGCTCGTCGGTGAGCGCGACGGCAACGACGTCGTCGATCAGCATGCAGATCTCCGACTACCAGGGCGCGGAGAATTCGCTCTCGATCGCACAAGGCACGTTCCCGGCTTGGGTCATCTCGCCGAGCGCGGACCTCGTCGCATCCGTTTCGATCGCGGGTCAGGCCACGAGCAGCGGCTTTTCCCTCTCGCTCACGGACAGCACCAACGGCGGGACCTTCGCCATCACCGGAACGTCCAGCGGCGTGACCGGGACACTGACCAACAATGCGACCGGCGCGACCGTCGCGAGCTTCACCGTGGATGACCAGGGCAACGGGACGCTCACCTACAGCAACAACTCGCAGGTCTCGATCGTGGACTACATCGTACAAGGCTAAGCATGGATGGCCAAAAGTGCGACCACACGCAGTGTACGTGCTACGTAGACCTTGGAGCGTTTTACTGTAGCGACCGATGCCGCGAGCAAGCCGCGGCCGATCCGGACGCGGGGCCGCACGATCACTGCAGTTGCCGGCACGACGAGTGCGAGAATTCGGCTTAACTGATGCCGTTGTTGGCGAAAGCCACGTAAAAGATCACGGCCAGACCTACGAAGGCGTAGGCCACGAGACCGCACGCATTCAGGATCGTGAAGGCGCGCATCGCTCCGCCGGAAAAGCGCGCCGCGAAAGGCGCGGCTGCGCCGTCGATCAGCGCCGGAGCGAGCAGCGCCCAAGCCGGGATCGCCGCGACCGCAAGCAACCAACCCGGCACGTAGGCGCCGACCGCCGAACCATGCACCCCGACGTCGGAGACGTAGACCTGCAACGCGGCGGCGAGGAGCCAGCACACCGCAAAAATGCCAAGCCGAAACCGGCGCGCGTTCGATGGTGTCACGGGGTACGTTATCAATCGACCGCTTTAGGAGAATCCTCCATGGATCTAACGACTTCGTATCCCCGCAGCGTCCGCGAGAAGCTTTTCGGGCTGGTGCAGATCGCCCGCACCATCGACAAGGGGAAGGCATTTGCAGAAGGCAAGAACGGCGAGTATCACTACAACTGTCCGATGGATCAGGCGGTGTTTTCGTTCCTTGGAATCGATCACGAAGCATTGCTCGACGTGATCAAGAGCGCCAAGAGCGACGCCGACATCGAGGCATACGTGAAGTCCTTCGTCGATAAGAAGTCGCCGCAAGAAATCGAGGCGTGGAATAAAGAATGGCTCGCACACGAACCGGACAATGACGATTCGCGCAAGTATTTCGTCGAGCTCCGTAACCAGGTCGCGCCGGATCGGACCGACGTAACCGCGTGGGCCGACCTGCTGGATCTGGACGAGAAGCGCACTGTGCCCAAGCGCCAGGCGGTCAGCGCGTAGCGCAGACCGTTCGCTGCGCCGTCGAATACGACGGCACGGGGTTCCTCGGATTTCAAGCGCAAGCGTCGGGGCGTACCGTTGCCGGCGACATCGAACGAGCCCTGAGCCGGCTCTTCGAGGAGCCGGTGAAAATAACGGGCGCGGGCCGAACCGATACCGGGGTTCATGCGAGCGGGCAGGTGATTTCGTTTATCACCGCTCGCTCGTTTCCGTTTGATCGCCTCGCGATCGCGCTCAATAGCGCGCTCCCCTACGACATCAGCGTCCGCGACGTCGCGGTGGTTCCCGAGGGATTCTCCGCCCGTTTCTCTGCGCGCGAGCGCACCTATATCTATGCGATGCTGAGCCGGCCGGATCGCAGCGCGCTGCTCGCGCACCGCGCTTATCACGTCTACCGTCGCCCGCTGGATCTCGACGCGATGCGCGCCGCGGCGGCATATCTGATCGGCGAACAGGATTTTCGTTCGTTCTGCGGCGTGTTGCCGGAGAGCGGCGTGACCGTGCGCGAGGTGCGATCGCTCACGATCGAAGCGTTCGGCGATCTCGTGCGCCTGCGCATCAGCGCGGACGGTTTCGTGCACCGCATGGTGCGCACGATCGTGGGCACGCTGGTCGAATGTGGCCTCGGCCGGCGCGATCCGGCGACGTTTCCCGCGATTCTCGCGGCACGCGATCGACGGGCCGCGGGACTGACCGCACCCGCGCACGGCCTATACCTCGCCGGCGTGCGCTACGACGGCTACGACTCCTACCGAGAGCCGCCGCTTTTCGCCCGCTAGCGCCCGACCTCATCGAGTAGGCGTTGGAGCTGCTTGGCCTGACCGACGTTGAGGCGGCGCAGCAACCGGCTCGCGCGCTCCCCCGCCTCTTCCAGCGCCTCGTCGACCAGGGTCCGTCCGGCCGGCGTGAGCAACGCAAGCGAGGCGCGCGCGTCGCTGGGGTCGCGCCGTCGCTCCACGATGCCGCGTCGTTCGAGCGGCAGCAGCGCGCGAGTCACCCCCGAGGCTGTGAGGTGAAGTTCGTGGGCCAGCTCCGTCGGACGGCGGCCCTGCTCGGTCGCGCGCAGCGGCACGAGCAGGCGCAGCTCAGCGAAGCTCAGACCGCGGACCTCGAGCACCCGCACGGCGCGGGCGTGGGCGGCGGCAAGCGCGAGAAGGCTCTCGACGGAGTCGGTCGGCATGAGATCAGTATACTTGAGTAGTCAAGTAACAGTCAAACAAAAAGTATCGGTTGAAATCGCTTGACGGCGTGGCGGCAGGCGGGTAAGATGCGGAAGTTCCACACGCGGGACATTTTGTTGTAGGACTTTTATTTTATGCGAACCACTTTGCAGAAAACGGCGGAGACGAAAGCCGACTGGTACATCGTCGATGCGGCCGGGCAGCGCCTGGGCACGCTCGCGGTGCGTATTGCGCGCGCCCTCTCCGGGAAGCACAAGCCGACCTGGACGCCCCACATCGACAACGGCGATCACGTGATCGTG
>DATKPZ010000185.1:0-5992 GCA_035523815.1 Alphaproteobacteria bacterium | reverse complement strand
TAGCGAACGCATCCCATGGCGCGTAAGTCCCGAGCCGTTTGCGTTCTCGCCAAAGACGGTCGCGACCATCGAACTGATCGGGCGGGATCTGCTCGCCTTCTACCGGGCGCTCAACAGTCTGTACAATCGCAGCGCCCGTGGCACCGCGCCTGCCTTCATCGCCGAGTACCTTGATCGCGGAAAGCCCGAGCACATCGTGCGCCTCGCGCGCCAGAACCGTTTCAAGTCGGATATTCCCGGCGTTATTCGCCCGGATCTCTTGATGACGGATGGCGGCTTCATCGCCTCGGAACTCGATAGCGTCCCGGGCGGAATGGGCTTCGTGGGCGCCATGACCGAAGCGTACTGCAAGGCCGGCATCGAGTCGATCGGGGGAGCCGACGGTATTCCGCGCGGGTTTAGCGCGATGCTTGCGTATGCCAGCCGAAAGCCGAACCCAACCGTCGCGATCGTGGTCTCCGACGAATCGGGCGACTACCGCACCGAGCTGCGCTGGCTTGCCGACGCCGTCAACCGCATCGGCGAGGCCAAGGCCTTCGTCTGCGCGCCGCAGGAGGTCATCTTCACCGAGCAGGCGCTTTTCGTGCGGCTCGACGACGGGCGCGAAGAGAAGCTGGATGCAATCTATCGCAACTTCGAACTGTTCGATCTGATGAACGTGCCCAAGCAAGAACTGATGTTGTATGCCGCGCGGCACAATCGCGTGTTGATGGTTCCTCCGCCGAAGGCGCCGCTCGAAGAGAAGCTCTCGTTTGCGCTCTTTCACCATCCCGCACTCGCGTCGCTCTGGCGCACCGAGCTCGGCAAAGACGGCGCGGCGATCTACGATCGACTGCTCGCAATTTTTCCCAGGACGTGGGTGCTCGACCCGCGGCCGCTGCCGCCGCAGGGCGTCATCGCGGGGCTCGAGATGCGCGGACTGCCGGTCAGTGACTGGACCACCCTCGTCGAGCTCGGTAAGGGCGAGCGCGACTACGTCGTCAAACCTTCGGGCTTCTCCGAGCTCGCGTGGGGCTCGCGCGGCGTAAAAATCGCCAACGACCTCACCAAAGAAGAGTGGGCCGCGGCCCTTGAGGAGGGCTTAGCCTCGTTCGATCGCACACCGTACATCTTGCAAAAATTCCACAAGAGCAAACGCATCCGCATGCCGTATCTCGACCGCAAAGAGGGCGAGATCAAGATGTTCGACGGGCGCGCGCGCCTGTGTCCCTACTACTTCGTGACCAGCGAAACGACCGTGCAACTCGGCGGCATTCTCGCGACGGTCGCGCCGGCCGACAAACGCTTGATCCACGGCATGGTCGACGCCGTCATGGCGCCGTCATTCATCAAGGAAAACGGCTACTAGCTTCTTGCTCATCCCGAGCGCAGGGGCGTCCCGCCGCAGTCGAGGGACCGACGCAACGGCTGGCCTTCGACGTTCGGCTGAACGGGTTAGCCGAGCGGCGAGCACCCTGACAGTGTAGCTTTGTGCGAGACGCGAGGCGCTTAGTGAGGCCGAAGGTCGAAGGCAAAGACGCGAGACGCTCCCTCGACTTCGCGTCGCTCCGCTCGGGATGACAAGAAGCTAACGTTGGCGGGTGACGGTTAGTCCTTGTGCGGTGACGTCGATCTCGTCGGGCACGTTGGTGGCGGGATCGTACCAAATCGTGAACGGCGCATCGCCGGTGAACGAGATCGCGACGTCTCTGGCCGGCACGCCGGCGGGACGCTGTGGTGTCACCGACGTGTCTGGAACCAGCGTCGCCGAACGCCCGAGCTCGGGAACGACCACGAGAAACGGCGCGTTGTCCCAAGCGCGCATCTGCGCGGGCAGCGGCAACAGTCCCGCGAAAAGTCCAAAGTCGGCGACCACGAAGTGCTTCGTGCTGCTAAGCAAGTCGAACGATGCGATCTTGCCGTGCACGTCGGTGACCGAGGCGGTTGCGTTGGCGATGTGCGCCGAATCCTTGAGCGGAGAACCGTCCTCGACCGCGTTCATCTGATAGCTCAGCGGCCCGAGATCCGCGCCGAGAATCAGCGTATCGCTCGCGCTCGCCGCCGAACCGCTGAGCGCCCCTTTGACCTCTTCGTCGATCACCGTGGTCGCGCCGACATTTTTGACCGTGAGCGTGGACGTGCCGACACTGGCGCCGCCCATCGTTGCGGTGTAGGTGTAGGTTCCGGCTGGAATCGGCGGCACGGGCGCGGCTGCGACGAGTCCGGTCACGAGCAAGAGTCCTATCACGGACGTTCCCCTAAGCGGTGAGCGATCGGGCAGCTTTCGGCACGAGTCGCAAGAGCGTATCGATCTCGTCGTGCGTGTTGTAGCCGTGCGGGGAGACGCGAATTCCGCTCGCCCGCCAGGTCGTGACCACGCCTTCCGATTGGAGCGCACGTCCAAGCGCGATGGGATCGACCCCAGGGAGCTTGAACGTCACGATGCCCGATGATATTCCGGGGCCTCGCAGCGTCCGAAGGTTGGCGCCGCACGCGAGCAGCCCCTCTGCCAAATGGTCGGTAAGATCGAGAACGTGCGCTCCGATCGCCTGCGTTCCGGCCTCTTCGATCACTGACATCGAGCGGTCGAGCGAGACGGCGCCGATAAAATTCGGGGTACCGCCTTCGAATCGCGACGCGTTGGGCGCGAAGGGCTGGTCGTATTCCAAAAAATCCCAGATATCGCTCACCGAGCGCCAGCCGGGCGAGCCGGTGACCAAACGATCGAGCAGCGACGCGCGTACGTAAATGAAGCTCACGCCTTGCAAGGCGAGCAGCCACTTCTGACCGCCGGAGAACAACACGTCGACGCCCTGCGCGCGCACGTCGAGCGGAAACGCGCCCAGTCCCTGGATCGCGTCGACGCAAAACCACGCCTCGCGTTCATGGGTCACCGCAGCCAAGGCCTCGAGATCGTGGCGGTACCCGTCCTCGAACGAGACCCATGAAACCGTTACCACCCGCGTGCGATCGGTCATTCGCGCCCGCAGCACGCCTGGCGTCATGCGTTCGCGCGAGGTATCGATGAAGTCGATCTCGACACCGCGCCGGCGCAAGGCGAGCCATGGAATGGCGTTTGCGGGAAATTCGTTGTTGGAGAGAATCACGCGATCGCCCGGCTGCCAGTCGATGCCCTGCGCGACGACGTTTGCGCCGTCGCTCGTATTGCGAAGGACGCCGATCTCCGCGCCGCTCGCGCCGATGAAGCGCCCGATGTGCTCGCGGTACGCCGGCATCTTCATTTCATAGCGCGCGATTCCGACCACGCCTTCGCCGGCCTGCGCGTCGAGAAACGCCCCAAGCGCCGCATGCGTCGGCTGCGGCAAGATGCCGGTCGCGGCATGGTTCAAGTAAACGTAGCGCTGCGTTACCGCAAATTGCGAGCGGGAGAGGGGAGGCTTGCCCTGAGGTTCTCGAAGGGTCACTCCGTGCCGATCATGTCCTTCGTGTGCCAGGCGATATTGCCGGCGCGGTCGCCCACGCGCTCGAGCGAGGCGAGCACGAAAAGATAGCGCGTGCCCGAGCGCACCAGCTCGGGATCGGCTTGCATCTCTTCTTGGAGAAGCTTGATGCTGCGCTTGTAGAGTTTGTCCACTTCGTCGTCACGATCGATCACTTCGCTCGCAAGGTTCGCGTCGCGCTCGGTATAAGCACGCATCGCGTCGAGGAGCATGCCGTGCGCAACGCTCGCGATACGATCGATCTCGACTTTGTGCGGGCGCAAGGATTGATCGGAAAGCTTGATCGCGTTCTTCGCGATGTCGACGGCGTAGTCGCCGATGCGCTCGAGGTCGGTCGCGATCTCGAGCATCGCCGCGATTTCGCGCAACTCACCCGCAACGGGCTGCTGCCGCCAAATCAACTCGATGCAATGCGACTCGATGCGCCGCCGCAACTCATCGATCGAGTCGTCTCCGGCAACCACACGCGCGCCCGCCGTCGCGTCGCGACGCTCGAGCGATTCGACCGCAACGCGAATCGCGTCGCCGCAGAGCGCACCCAAACGCACGACGTCCAGCCGTGTCGCCTCGAGTGCCTCATGATAGGCGGTCCGCACCTCTACGCATCCTCCCTCTGGGCGTAAGTCAAGCGGAAGTAAGTCTACCGCAAGACAGAGAAAGCCCCTGCGCTCTTTATGAAATCATAAGATAGGGGATATGAATGGCGGATGAAATTCGCACCGTGGGCGTCTGCGGGGCGGGACTGATGGGCAACGGCATCGCGCAAACCTGCGCGGCCGCCGGTTTCGACGTGGTGCTGATGGAGGTCGCCGAGGAGCCGCTGCGCCGCGGTGTGACCAGCATCGCCAAATCCCTCGATAAATTCGTCGAAAAGGGGAAGTTGCAGCAAGCGGAGCGCGACGCGGTCGTCGCCCGCATCAAGCCCACGACGGCGGTCGCGGACTTGGCGGGCTGCGATCTGATCATCGAGGCGATCGTCGAAAACGTGGCGGTCAAGACCAAGCTCTTCACCCAGCTCGACGAGCTGCTCGCCCCGCACGCGATCATCTGCACCAATACCTCCAGTCTTTGCGTCATCGAGCTCGCCGCCAAAACCAAGCGGCCGAACCGCGTCGCCGGGTTGCACTTTTTCAACCCCGTGCCAATCATGAAGCTCGTCGAGGTGGTCAAGACGATCGCGACGACCCAGGACGTCATCGACGCGCTCTTCGTCTTCGCGAAAAAACTGGGCAAAGAGCCGATTCTGGCTCAGGATACGCCGGGTTTCGTCGTCAATCGTCTGCTCATTCCGTACCTGCTCTATGCGATCCGGTGCTACGAAGGGGGCCTCGCGAGCAAAGAGGACATCGACAAGGGCATGAAACTGGGATGCGGGCATCCCATGGGACCGCTGGAACTGCTCGACTTCGTCGGCTTGGACACGACGTATTTTATTGCCAACATCATGTTCGACGAATTCAAAGATCCGGCGATGGCCGCGCCGCCGCTGCTCAAGCGCATGGTGCTCGCCGGACGCTTCGGCCGCAAGAGCGGGAAGGGCTTCTACGATTATGAGTGAGTCGATCTTCGAGACCATCACCGTCGATAAGGACGGAGCTTTGGGCATCGTGACGCTCAACCGGCCGAGCGTGCTCAACGCGCTCAACACCAAACTGCTGGCGGAACTTTCGTTCGCGCTCCTCGAGCTCGAACGCAACGCCGACGTGCGCGCGATCATCGTGACCGGCGCAGGCGAGAAAGCGTTTGCAGCCGGCGCCGACATCGCAGAACTGAGCGCGCTGAACGGCCCGGTGGCGGGTGCGGACCAAGCACGCATGGGGCAGTCGATCACCCGTCAAATCGAGCGGCTGCGCACGCCCGTGATCATGGCGGTCAACGGCTTTGCACTCGGAGGCGGCTGCGAGATCGCCATGTCGGGCGACATCCGTATCGCGAGCGAAAACGCAAAGTTCGGTCAACCCGAGGTCAATCTCGGGATCATGCCCGGCTACGGCGGATCACAGCGCACGACCCGGCTCGTTGGGAAAGGCATGGCGATGTATCTGTGCCTTACCGGCGAGATGATCGACGCGCACGAAGCGCACCGCGCGGGCCTGGTCGAGAAAGTGGTGCCCCTCGCGGAGCTGATGACCGAAGCCAAGCGCATCGGCAATGCGATTGCCGCGAAAGCTCCGCTCGCCATCGCGGCGACCAAACGCGCGATCAACAACGGCGCGCACCTTGCGATCGACGACGCGCTCGAACTGGAAGCACTCGAATTCGGCGCGTTGATCGGCACGCACGATGCGAAGGAAGGCACCGGCGCGTTCTTGGAAAAGCGCAAGCCCGCCTGGAAGGGCATGTAGGATGCGGCGGGTCACGCTATGCGCGCTTCTTGTTGCGCTCGCAGTGTGGCCGTTCGCCGCACGGGCCGGCGATGTCGGACGGCCGAGCGACGTCCGGGCTTTCGAGCACGACCTTCCGATTCTGCGCAATCTTCAGGCACCTATCACTGTCGAAAGCGTGCGATACCTCGATGACGATGCCGTTACCGTCGGGTGGCGCATCGGCGG
>DATKPZ010000184.1:0-13761 GCA_035523815.1 Alphaproteobacteria bacterium | reverse complement strand
GCTTGCCGGCGTGCCGCTCCTGGTCAAGGACCTGGGGCCATCGCTCGGCGGCGTGCCGATGACGATGGGCAGCCGCTATTTTGCCTCCTACGTACCCGCGGCAGATCACGAATTCTTCACCCGCCTGCGAAGCGCGGGAGCGGTTATATTTGCAAAGACGACGGCGCCCGAGTTCGGTCTCTTGCCCTACACCGAGAGCACACTCTTCGGCGCGACGCGCAACCCTTGGGACCTCGAGCGCACGCCGGGCGGATCGAGCGGCGGCAGCGCCGCGCTCTGCGCGGCTGGCGTCGTTCCGGTTGCGCACGGCAACGATATGGGCGGTTCGATTCGCATTCCGGCAAGCTGTGTCGGACTGTTCGGGCTCAAACCTAGTCGCGGGCGCGCCCCGACCACCGGCGGCATCATCGGTTCGGCGAACGTCGACCACGCGATCGCTCGGACCGTGCGCGACAGCGCAGCCTTTCTCGACGCCGTCCGTACCGACGGCGGCCCGCGCTTTCTGAACGAGGTCGAGCGCGATCCCGCACCGTTGCGTATCGCGGTCATGCGCGGTCCCGGCCTTGGTCACGGCATCTCCGCGCAAGCGCGCGCCGCCGTCGATGCGGCCGCGGCCCTCTGTGCGTCGCTGGGCCACACCGTCGTGGAGGCCGAGCCGGAGGGCGTCGATTATCCCGCGGTCGCATACGCGCTCCTCTTGATCTTTGCAAGTCAAATCGGATGGCATCTGGGCTCGGGGAATCCGACGCCTCAGCGTCGTCTGCGGCGCGGCGATATCGAGCCGGCAACGCTCGCAATGCTTACGATCGCGCAGGTGCTCGCGCTCGACGAGCTCACCGGCGCGGTCGTCACGCAACGTGCGCTGCGTGCGGCCTTCGATGCGTTTATGGAGCGTTACGACGTCATCCTGACGCCGACGCTTGCGGCGCCACCGGTGCGCATCGGCGAGCTTGCGCTCACGCGTGCCGAGATCGTGCAGTGCGAAATCCTCGCGCGCCTGCGACTGCCGTCGCTGATTCGCAAAGCGGCGCGTGAGATCTCGGCGCCGATGTTCGACTGGTTGCCCTACACGCCGATCTTCAATCTCACCGGCGCGCCCGCCATGTCGGTGCCGCTGCACTGGACCGACGATGGGCTTCCGGTCGGCGTGCAATTTGCGGGGCGATTCAATGACGAAGCCACACTATTTCGTCTGGCCGCACAGCTCGAGCGCGCGCGCCCGTGGCGCGAACGCCGGCCGCCCGTCTGGAGCGGCGCGAGTGGCGCTAGTGGCGCTAGTGGCGCTAGTGGCGCTAGTGAATGATGTGACGCAAGGCGAGTGAGCCCGCGACGCCGATGAGCGCAACACCGACAAACATCAGCAGATGCGGTGATTTGAGCCGCAGCGAGAGTCGCGCGCCAACCGGGCCGCCCAACAGTCCGCCGGCGATCAGGGGAACCACGTCGGAAAGTTTGACGTCGTGCTGCAGCGCATGCACGATCAGTCCCGTGGGTGAGGTGAGGATCAACACGAAGTGCGACGTTGCGCTAATCGCGTGTGCGGGGAGCGTCGAGAAGTAGAGCATCGAGGGAACCGTGATCACGCCGCCGCCGATGCCGAATAGGCTCGAGACGAGCCCGACCAAAAAACCGAGTCCTACCGCCGCGCGGTATGACATCGGCTTGCTTCCGCCGGCCGCGTGTTCCACGCGCCCGGCGACGCGAATCTTAGCGTTGAAAATCATGTCGCCCGCAATGAGCAGCAAGAAGCCGGCGAAGATCCAGTCGAAGGCCGGTCCCGAGATATATTTGGTGATGATCGCACCCAGGATGCTTCCCGGAAGACCGCCGCATGCAAAGATGAGGCCGAGGCGCACGTTGACCTGGCGCTGCAGGAAGTAGGTGAACGCGCCGGCGCCGCTGTTGGCCGTGACGAGCACCAGCGAGGTGCCGGCCGCCTCGGCGGGCGGAAGGCCGAAAACCAAACGCAGCAGCGGCACCAAGATGAAGCCGCCGCCAAGGCCCACCATCGATCCGCAGACGCTTGCGATAAACGCGGCGCCGAAAAGTTCCAGACCCTGGGGCATGCCCCGATTATGCCGGAGCGGGCTGCGAGGTCACCGCTCCATTGGTCGCAGGCGCGGGCGCTTCTTTGACGTCGCGGATGTTGTAAATGCGGATCGGATCCTTTTTGCCCTTGACGGTCACCGGCTCGAGTTCGTCGGCCACCACGAAGTCCTTGACTTCTTGATAGGTATAGTCGCTGATGATGATTTCGCCGGCTTTGGCCACGTTGTACAGGCGGGCCGCCAGGTTCACGTTGTCGCCGATGACCGTGTAGTTCATGCGCGAGCTCGCGCCGAGATTGCCCATGACGACGTCGCCGGTGTTCACGCCCATGCCCACGGTGAACTCGCGCTTGCCCATGGCCTTCCACTTCTCGGCAAGTTCGAGAATCTTCTTTTGCTGCGCGACGGCCGCGCGCACCGCGTTGGCCGCGTCGTCCGGCGTCTGGTACGGTGCGGAGAAGACCGCCATCACGCAGTCGCCGATGAACTTATCGACGTACCCGCCGTATTGAAAGATGATCGCGCACATCTCTTCGAAGTACTCGTTGAGCTGCGTGTAGATCTCCTCGGGCGTCATGTTCTCCGACATCGCCGTAAAGCCGCGAATATCGCTGTAGAAGATCGTCGCCTTGACCTTCTTGCCCTTGAGCGCGAGCGCATTGCGCGGATCCTCGTGCGAGAGGATGTCGGTCACGATCGCCGGGCTGACGTGCATGCCGAAGAGGTTCGTGACCATGCGCCGTTGCGCGACTTCGTAGAGCACGCGGTAGAGGCCGATGAAGAGGGTCGCCGCCACCATCGCGATGACGACGTGAATCAGGTCCAGCCAGTAGAGCTTCTCGACGAAGAGTCCCTCGTTGACATAGGCGTAGACGATCGTAGCACCGAGCGACGCGCAGATCGCGACGATCGTCTTCATGAAGTTGAACGCAAGCGCGATTGCGAGCGGCAAAAGGACGATCAGAAGGATCTCGAGCCACAGCGGCGCTTCGGTGATGTAGATGTGACGCATCAACTGATCGGCGAGGCGCGCGTTGGCGAAGAGGCCGGGGAATTCAGCCGAACGCGCGGTGTGGGCGAAGTCGCCCTGGGCTTGCGCGGTGTTACCGATGTAGACGAGCGCGCCGTTGACGGACTGTCGCAGATCGGGGATCGATAGCGTGTACGCATCCGAGAACGAGATCTGATTTGCGACGAAATCTTGGGTGTGCTCTTCGACTTGCTGACCGTGATCGGTCGTGACCTGTTTCACCGAAACGCGCGGCACCACGAGCAGGAAACGCCCGTCCTCGTCGGTTGGGAGCTTGGAGAGATCGATCTTGTCGCCGGTGAGTTGCTCGACGCCCGCTGCCGCAAGCGAGAGGAAGGTGCGATTGCTGTACTCGCCCGTCGAACCGGTCTTGATCTCCATTGCCTGACCGATGAGCACGTTCCCGGGGAAGTCGACCGACGAATAGCCGATGCCCTTCGCGTAAGGCAAGAGCGTCGGTGAGGGGAGTTCGATCCCCAGTTGTCCGGTGCTGGTCGTGTCGATTGGGAATGCCAGAATCGTCGGCATACTGCGCAGGCCCGCCGCAAATATTCGATCTTGTGACGGGTCGGCTGCGGGCTCGATGAAATCGATATCGATCGCTACCGCTTTTGCTCCGGCGGCGGCAAGGTGCTTGAGCAGCGTTCCGTAGATGTGGCGCGGAAGCGGATACTGGTGCAGTTCGGGAACGTTGCTGCCGAACGTCACTTCGTCGATCGGGATGATGACGATCTTGCTGTTCTTATCGTCGCTGCGGTCGTACCACGGCGTGCCGAATCCAAGCTGCGGCGCGGCGTTGAGCGCCGCGTAGTGCGATTGGAGATCGGTGACGCGATGGAAGAGCGGGATCTCGTCTTTTTTGACAAGGAGAAGCATCAGCGCGATTCCGCTCGCAAGCGCACCCAGCAAGAGTGCGATGAGCAGCGTCTTGACGCGAGCGGTCATGGCGTCTCCTTACGGTAGCTACGAGATGATAGCTACGAGTTCACGCGTCCGATATACCGGCGGTCGCGCGTATCGATTTTGATCACGTCATCCTGGTTCACGAAGAGCGGCACGTTGACCGTTGCGCCGGTCTCGAGCTTGGCCGGCTTGCCCGTGTTGGTGGCGGTGTCCCCTTTGAACCCGGGATCGGTTTCGATTACGCGCAGTTCGACGTGCGGGGGTAGATCGACGCCGATCGGTACGCCTTCGTGCTGCTGCACGTCGACGACCATTCCGTCTTTGAGGAAGTCCGCCGGATCGCCGATTACTTCCCGCTGGATCGTGATGTTCTCGAACGACTCCTGATCCATGAAGTGGAATCCCTCGGCATCATTATAGAGCAATTGCATCTGGCGGTTATCCACCGTCGCTCGCTCGAGCTTTTCGCCGGCACGGAACGTGCGCTCGAGGGTCGTGCCGGTCTTGACGTTTTTCAGGCGCGTGCGGACGAAGGCCGCGCCCTTGCCGGGCTTGACGTGGAGGAACTCGATCACGGTCCAGAGGTTCCCGTCGACGAGGATGGTGACGCCGTTGCGAAGGTCGTTCGAGGAAATCATGACCCGCGTCTATACGGGTCCCGCGCTGGGTGTTCCTAGGAGGGCGGCCTGCGCCGGAAGGCGGCCCCTTCGGGGAGCACGGCGCGTGGCCCCGGTCCGTTCAGGGCGCGAAGAGCTTGAGGATCGTATCGGGGAGGCTGTTGACCTGCGCGAGGATCGAGGTGGTGACGTCGATGTCGATCTGCTGTTCCGTGAACTGCTCCGTCGCAGCCCCGACGTTGAGATCGGTGATATTCGATTGCGAGGCCGTTAGCTGCGTCGCGGCCGCGTCGTCGTTGGTTTGATCGATACCGAGTTTGACGATTTGCGCGCCGATCTGGGCGCGAACGGTCGTCACCTGGCCGAGCGCGTAGTCGAGTTGTCCGATCGCATCTTCCGAGGCGAGGGTCGGGTCGGCTCCGCTGGCGCCGATGACGGTGAGGGCGCTGATGCGAAGCGTGTTCGTGTTGACGGCGCGGATTCCGATTTGAATGACGTCGCCCTCATCGGAACCGGATTGCACCGTGAGGTCGGGCTTGACGTTCGTGCCGGTCGCTGCGACCGACTGCAGCACCTTGATATACGCGGTCGACCCGACGTCGGCGGCGTCGAAGTTTCCGAGCGTCGTCACCACGCCGTCATACAGCGCGGCGCTCTCGCCGGGAGCAAGCAGAAACGGCGACGTCACCGACGTCTGCGCCGCGGTGTCGTAGAACGTCTCTTGCACGCCGATCGTACCGCTCTGATTGACCACGGTGAGTTTGATCGTGCCGTCCACCGTCGAGACGACCGGGGCATTTCCGTCGCCGAGCCCGCTGATGGCCTCGAAGTTTCCGCCGGCGAAGACGCCCGTCGGGTTCCCGGGCAGATCGAAGTATTGAATCGATGCCGTCGACTTGGTCGTATGCCCAACTTCGACGACCTGCGTCCGGCCGGTATTGGAGCCAAACGGTCCTGCGTACTCCTCGACGTAGACCGGCGTTCCGTCGGGAGGCGCGTCGACCGGTCCAGCACCGAAGTTGTAGGTGAAGTTGCCCGCACCCGTTCCCGAGCCCTCGAAGTTGATGTTGTAGAGCTGTATTCCCGCGGGTTGCGCTTTGTTGAAGGTCGCGATGAAACTATCCGGGCTGACGACCTTTTGCACGACAATCACGTCGTTGCTGCCCAACGTCACGGGGTTGACTTGCAGCACCTCGCCGGCGTACAGGGCGACCGCCGATCCACCCAGCGAACTCGTCACCGTCATCAAGTGTTGACCCACGGAGACGGGACCGGTCGACGTGCCGTACATGTAGGCATGCATCTCTGCGCCTGCGGCGAGCGCACCGGAGAATGTCGCGGTGATCGTTCCCGCGGCGGCGTCGACCGACTGAACGTTGACGAGCACGTTGCCGCTGGAAAAGACCATCCCCGGAGAAATATAGGCTGCGTCGGTTACCGAAATCGTCTGCGGGGCCGCCGAGGCAACCGCGGCTTGATTGAGCGTGGCGTCGATCGGCGGAAATTGCGCGTGGTCGAAGATCGATGCGCTGGCGAGCAGCAGCGCGGTCGGCCCGCTTGGCGAGGTGTTGGCGCTCGAACCAATCAGCACGGAGTTCGCGGTGGTGATCGCTTGCGGGATCTGCGCAGCTTGATATCCCGCATGGCTCCCGTTGAGCAACGAGAGCCCGTTGAAGGTCGTGTTTTGCGCGATGCGATTAACCTCGAGCAGCAGCTGGTCGATCTCGGCCTGGATATTCGTGCGATCGGACGAGCTGTCGATCGTACTTGCGGCGCCGACCGCGAGTTCGCGAAGGCGCAGCAAGATGTCGGTGACGGCCGCAAGAGCTCCGTCGGCGACGGTGGCGGCATTTTGCGCGTTGGCTACGTTCTGCGAGGCTTGATCGAACGCTTGTGAATGCGTTTGCAGCGATGTGGCGATCGCGTTCCCCGACGGGTCGTCGGCCGCGTCGTTGACCCGCAGCCCGGAGGAGAGGTCGCGCACCGACGTCCCGAGCGTCTGCTGGTGCTCGCTCAGCTCAAGGTTGACTTCGTTCGCAAGAAGGTTGTTGGAGATGCTGAAGCCTGACACCGTCGCCTGCCGCCCCTTGGTTGCTCGCCGCGCTACGCCTTGCGTCCAAATAAGGTGATCGGCCCCTCGGTTCCTGTGCGCAGGCGGCCGATATTTTCGCGATGGGTCCAAAGGATGAGGAGCGCCGTGAACGCGCCGAAGCCTGCTTCGGATAGCGAGTGCGAGAAGCCGTACAGGGCGAGCGGCGCCACCATCATGGCGAGCATCGATCCGACCGACGAGTAGCGCGTGATCGCAAGCGCGCCCAGCAGCCACACGCCGACGCATACCAGCCCCGCCGGCCAGCAGAGGGCGAAGATTGCGCCGAACGCGGTCGCGACACCCTTGCCGCCTTTCCACCCAAGCCACGGAGAAAAACAATGGCCCAGCACGGCGCACGCGCCGGTTACGCTCGCGAGGCCGTCGCTCACGTGGAGCGCGATCAGGACCGGGATGACCCCTTTGGCCGCGTCGAGCAACAGCACGACGACCGCGCCTTTGGTGCCGAGGGTACGCAGCGCGTTCATCGCGCCGATGTTGCCCGAACCGTGTTTACGCAGATCGGTGCGGTAGGCGAAGCGTCCGACCAGATACCCGAATGGAATCGAGCCGACGAGGAACGCGCCGACCGCGCCGAGCGCGAAGATCACGCTTCGCGCGCCTCGTTCTCGCGCCGTGGACGAAATTCGAGCGTGAGCGGGACGCCCTCGAAATCGAATTCCTGGCGAATCGTATTTTCTAAGAAGCGCTTATACGACGGCTGCACGAGGTCGGGATCGTTGCACGAAAAAACGAAGAGCGGCGGATGCACGGCTGGTTGCGTCGCGTAATAGACCTTGAACAGCTTCCCGCTGTGCGCGGGCGCCGGATGCGCGAGCACGGCGTCGCGGATCAGCGCGTTCAATTGCGCAGTTTGGATGCGTCGGTCGAGATTTTCGGCGACGCGCGTGACGACGGGCATGAGGCTTCCCAAACGGCGTTTGGTCTTGGCCGAGAGAAACGTGATCGGTGCAAAGCGCGCGAACGGGATTAGATCGTGGATGACGTCGGCCAACTCATTCTGGCTGAATTCGCCTTGTTGCTCGCGCGCGAGATCCCACTTGTTTCCTACGATGATCAGACCCTTACGCTCCTCGATCGCCAGGCCCGCGAGGCGCCGGTCTTGCGCGGTCACGCCGACCATCGAATCGAAGACGAGCAGCGCGATGTCGCAGCGCGCGATCGCCTTGAGCGAGCGCAACGCAGCATAATATTCGATTGCGCCGTGCGCTTCGGGCTTCTTGCGCACGCCGGCGGTGTCGATCAGCCGAATCGTTCGGTCGTGCCAGTGCAGCAGCGTATCGATCGTGTCGCGCGTCGTACCGGGGACCTCGGAGACGATGGCGCGCTCTTCCCCGAGCAGCGCGTTGAGCAACGAACTCTTGCCCACGTTGGGGCGACCGATGATGGCGAGCGCGAGTTCGTCGACGAGCACGGCGTTGGGCGCTTCGGGGGGAAGCAACTCGACCACCCGATCGAGCAGATCGCCGGTGCCTTCACCGTGGATCGCCGATACGGCGACCGGTTCGCCGAATCCGAGCCGCGAAAATTCGCCATGCACCGACGCAAGCGCGCTTGGGGATTCGGCTTTGTTGGCGACGAGCACGATGCGGCGGCGCGTCGCCCGTAAAATCTGGGCGACCTCCTGATCGAGCGGATTCAAACCGACTTGCGCATCGACGACGAAGACCACCGCGTCGGCTTCGTGGGCGGCGGCTTCGGCTTGACGCCGCGTCGCCTCGGCGAAGGCATCGCCGTGCGCGGTATCGGCATCCGGGTCGATGCCGGCCGTATCGACGACGCTGAACGTTCGCCCACGCCATTCGCACAGCGCGTAGAGCCGGTCGCGCGTCACGCCCGGCGTATCTTCGACGATTGCCAGACGCTGACCGATCAATCGGTTAAAGAGGGCACTCTTTCCGACATTGGGACGGCCGACGATGGCGACGGTTGCCGGGCGGAGCATGGTGCCCGCTGGGGTGGGAGTCTCCTGCACCGGCTCTCCTTTCGGAATGACTGCGAGAGGCACCCACCCGCTGGATGCGGGCCGAGTGTTCGGAGGACAGGAGGTCCGTGCCGACCGAAGGTCGGACCGAACGTTGTGCCCCGGATCTACATCGAAACCTTCGGCTGTCAGATGAATGAAGCCGACTCACAGTACATCGCCGACCGCGCCACGGGCGCCGGCTACGAGATCGCGAGCAAAGCGGAAGATGCGAGCGTGCTGGTGCTCAACACGTGCACCGTGCGCGACAATGCGGAGCGGCGCGCGTACGGGCGCATGAACCACTTCAAAGTGCTCAAAGAGCGCGATCCGCAGGTGCGACTGGTGGTGATGGGCTGCCTCGCCGAACAGGATCGCGACCGCATGCAAGCCCTCGCACCGCACGTGGACGCCGTGTTCGGTACCAAGGAATTGGTTGAACTCGGCGACCAGCTCGCGGCCTGGCAGCCGGCATTGCCAGACGCACTCGAGCAAGACGACGGAAGCGCCGAAGAGTTGTTTCGGGCGATGGGCGGAACGGCCGATGCGGTGGTCGACGCGTTCTCGCACCTGCGCGCGTTCGTAACCGTGCAGCGCGGCTGCTCCTACTATTGTACGTTCTGCATCGTGCCGCACGTGCGCGGCCGCTTCGATCACCGGCCGATGCGCGAGATCATCGCGGAGGTGCAGACGCACCTGGCAAGCGGCGCGCGAGAGATCATGCTGGTCGGTCAGACGGTGAACGCCTGGCGCGACCCCGCGAGCGGTGAAGATTTCGGTGAGCTGTGCATGGCCGTTGCCGCTCTGCCGGGAGTCGAGCGCTTGACCTTCATCTCGCCGCATCCCAAAGACTTCACCGAAAAGATCGTTTCCGATCTCGCGGCCGTTCCGCAGCTCAACCCGCGGGTGCATCTGCCGCTCCAGTCAGGCAGCGACGCAATGCTGCGACGGATGAATCGCAAATATACCCGCGCCCAGTTCGAAGAGAAGCTCGAGCTCTTTCGGCGGCATCTTCCCGGCTGGGCGGTGACGACCGACATCATCGTCGGCTTCCCGGGCGAGAGCGACGCCGACTTCGAGGCGACGATGGAGCTGGTATCGGGCGGCGCGTTCGCCAATGCGTTTACCTTTATTTATTCGATCCGGCGCGGCACGCCGGCGGCGCGCTGGGAACAAGTGCCGCCCGAGGTGTCATCCGCGCGATACAAGCGCTTGCTCGATGCGCAAAACGCGGCGACGCGCGCCTATCACGATCGCAAGATCGGGACGACCGTGCGCGCCTTGATCCAAGGACCGTCGAAAAAAGATCCGCGCAAGCTCGCGGCCAAGGCCCTCGATAACGTCACCCTCATCGCGCCGATGCCTCCCGGATACGAGGAGACTCTGTACGCGCGCGAGCCGTGGCTCGATATCGAGATCGAAACCGCCCACGTCTGGGGCTGCAAAGGCACGATCGTCCGCCGCGCCGCGCGCTTCAGTGATGCGGGCGAGGGGGTCTCGCGCCCGGTCATCGATCTCGTTGCGGGCTAATTCCCCGGCATGACCGATACGATCAAGTACTCGCCGATGCTCGAGCAGTACTTCGGGATGAAGCACCGCTATCCCGAGGCGATCTTGCTTTCGCGCGTTGGCGACTTCTACGAAGCCTACGGTGATGACGCGCAGACGATTGCGCAGGCGCTGCAGATCGCCCTTACCAGCAAAGAATCGGGCGGCGGCCGGCGCGTTGCGATGGCCGGCGTGCCGCACCACGCGCTTTCCGGCTATTTACACAAACTCGTCGCGCAGCGTTTCATCGTCGCGCTTGCCGAGCAGCTCGAAGCACCGGTGCCGAACAAACTCGTGCGGCGCGACGTCGTGCGCATCGTGACGCCCGGCACGCTCATCGAAGAGCAGCTCCTCGACGGCAAAACGCACAACTACTTAGCCGCGGTCACGGCCGTGGACGACGTGTTTGCGCTCGCGTATACCGATATTTCAACCGGACACGGCGCGGCGACGGCAATGTCGGGTGAGGGCGCCTTCGATGAGGTGCTGGCCGAACTTGCGCGCGTTGCTCCTTCGGAGATCGTGGCCGACGTGCCGGCCGGCGTGCGGGCGGCGATGGCCGGCGCGTTGGAATCCGCCGGTGCGCGCATCGCCGCGCCGCCGATCGGCCTCGCCGACGCGGGCGAGCGCCGCTTCGCCGACGGTTTCTCGTCCGACGAGCTGACGGCGATGCATCGCGCGCTCGACGTCCTGGGCGCCTTCATCCGGCGCACGTCCGTCGCGGGCGACGGCGAGACGTTGCGCGCGATCGAATTTTACCGCTACCGTAATTTCCTTGCGCTCGATCCATCGACGCGCAAGCACTTGGAGCTCACGAAGGCGCAGGGCCAGAATCCACGCGCAACCTTGCTCGCAACGCTGGATCTGTGCGCAACCTCGATGGGGTCGCGCATGCTAGGGCGCTGGATCCTGGCGCCGTTGGTCGATCGCGACGCGATCGTGGAACGCCAGGACGCCGTACAGACGTTGCTCGACGAGCACGCGCGCCGCGAAGCCCTTCGCGCGTTGCTGGCAGGATGTTTCGACCTCGAGCGCATCGCGCAGAAAGTGCGCTTCCGGCGCGCGCTTCCGCGCGATCTGGCCTCGTTGCGCCGCACCCTCGACGTGTTGCGCCCGTTGCCGCAGGTTGCCCCGCCTGCGCTTGCCGCGATCGTCGCGCGTGCCGGGAATTTCTCCGAACTCTATGATGATCTCAACCGAACCTTGGTCGACGAACCGCCGGCGCAGGTCGCCGACGGCGGGGTTATTCGTCCCGAAGCGGATGACGAGCTTGCCCAGTGTGTCGCCTTGCGAACCGACGCGCGGTCGAGCGTCTCGGCGCTCGAGGAGCGCGAACGCGAGCGCACCGGCATCAAGTCTCTGCGCATCAAGTATGCAAGCGCCTTCGGCTACGCGATTGAGATCAGCAAAGCGCAGGCGGCAAACGTGCCCGCCGATTACGTGCGCAAGCAGACGCTCACGACCGGCGAGCGTTACATCACCCCCGAGCTCAAGGAGCTCGAGCTTGCAATCTCCACCGCCCAGTCGCGCCAGCAGCGGCTCGAAGAGCGTCTCTACGCGGAATTGCTCGAGCGTGTGGCGACGCGCGCCGACGATTTGCTCGCCACCGCCGAAGCGATCGCGCGACTCGACGTCTTTGGCGCGCTCGCGCAGTGCGCCGCGGAGCGCGGGTACGCGCGCCCCCAATTCGTCGACGAAAGCACGATCGTCATCGAGGACGGCAGGCACCCGGTGATGGAGGCGGTGCTCCATGCGCACTTCATCCCCAACGACCTGCGTCTCGAGCCCGCCGCGCATCGCTTCATCTTATTGACCGGTCCGAATATGGGCGGCAAGTCGACCTATCTGCGCCAGAGCGGCCTGTTGACGATCATGGCCCAGATCGGCTCGTACGTCCCGGCTCGCGCGATGCGCCTCGGCGTGGTGGACCGGATCTTCACCCGCATTGGCGCCGGCGACGACTTAGCTTCGGGCCAATCGACGTTCTACATGGAGATGGCCGAAGCGGCCAACATTCTGCGGCGCAGCACGCGCCGCTCGCTGCTGCTCATCGACGAAGTGGGACGCGGGACCGGCACGATCGACGGGCTTTCGATCGCTCAGGCAATCTGCGAATATCTGCTGGGTCTCGACACGCAAGCGCCGATGGTGCTCTTCGCGACCCACTTCCACGAGTTGTGTGCGCTGACCGATCACTGGCCGCTGGTCGCGAACTATCACATTACCGCGGTTGAGAACACCGCCCGCGACGGCGCGCCGGTATTTTCGCACCGCGTCCAGCCGGGCAGTTCGTCCCGTTCGTTCGGGCTCGAGGTGGCTCGCATGGCGGGCTTGCCCCCGGCCGTCGTCGAGCGCGCCAAGGAAATCGCCGACGCGCTCTCCGGTCAGCCCGACGTTGAAGCGACCGCACCTTTGAGGAGACGCCTCTCAAAAACCGGCGCCGAGGAGACCCAACTCCCGCTTCTCTAGTTTCTCGGCTCCTTCGTGAAGAGCATCGTCGTCGCGCCTACACTTAGCGTATGAAAACGCTCTTCTCGCTTGCTCCCGCGCTTGCGATCATCATGGGAGGCGTTGCGAACGCCGCCGATCCGATCGTGATTACCGCGTCCGATTGGAAGTTCACGCCGAACGAGATTACGCTCAAGGCCGGGCAGCCTCAGGTGCTTCGGCTCACGTCATTGGAAGGCGTGCACGGATTGCTGTCCGATGCGCTTGGAATAGCCCAGACGATCATCGTGCCCGGCAAGAACACCGACGTGACGGTCACCCCGAAAAGAGTCGGAACGTACGTCGTGCACTGCTCGATCGAATGCGGCGCGGGACATCCGAACATGGCGCTGAAGGTCGTGGTCGATCCGTGAAACGGATTGCCGCGACGGCCGCGATCGCGGCTCGCTGGACGGGGAAGTCGCATATCTCACGTCGGGCGAAGACTTGGGCGGCTTCAACGATTACAGCAGCGATACCGACAAGACGTTGCAATATAAGCTCGCCTTCGCTAATCCGATGAATCCGCTCGAAGTCGGGTACTATGGCTCGCGTGGATGCTGGCCGCTGGCCGAGGGTGGCTTCGATCAGTATTACAGTAACGGGTTCTACGTCCAGCGCGATCCGGCTGCGCACCTGCCCGGCGTCCTGGTAACGTATCAGATGGCGTACGACGGCAACCCCGGCAATGGAGCGTTCCCCGCCGCGAGCAACGCCGCTTCGTTCGAGGTGTACGACGACGTCGGTCCGCGCGGGATGCTTTCGGTCGGGAAGCAATTTACCAATGACGGCATGGGCGATCAGGCGCAGATCGGTAACGTGGACGCGTCCTATCACGTCATGCGCTTCGTCTTCGTCTATGTCGAAGCGGCCTTCAACCAGCAGCAAAAGCCGACGTGGAACGGCCTGATCTGGTTGCCGCTCCCGGTGGGCCCGCTCTAGCACTCGCGCGGATAATCGCCATGCCGGGCGAATACGCCCGGCATGCACGCGAGCTCGATCCGTCTCCTCGATCCGGTGACCGTCGGACAAATTGCCGCCGGCGAAGTCATCGA
>DATKPZ010000183.1:0-14356 GCA_035523815.1 Alphaproteobacteria bacterium | reverse complement strand
GGTGCAACGCCCGGCGTGCCAGGATGGACCGCGATGTGCAGCGTGTTCTCTCCGATCGAGAGCGCGCTCGGCGGTGCGGCATAGTACTCGCCCAGATCGTCGACCTGCCATCCGGCGGGATAACGGTTCGTCGTCGCGGCGCCGTCGCCGGACAGTGCGATGAATCGCGTTTGCCCTTGCAGGGCGAGCGCGCGCGCGGCGTCCTCGAAGTCACCCGGCTCCAAGAGCGGGTCGCCGCTTCCGCGCAGATACAGCGTCGAGCCGTCGGCAGCGAGCGTCGTCGCGAACGAGAACGCCGTGCCGAGTTCGTCGAGTGCGGCCGAACCGATGACGAGTTTGAGGGTTGATGCGGGGACCATGGCGGCGTCGGGGTCGCGCTGGTACAGCATCGCACCGGTTTGCGCCGAAACGGCGTATGCACTCACCTGCGCACCGCGCAATGTCGGCGCTTCGAAAAGCGGGGCGGGAAGGAGAAGCGCGAAAAGCGCGAGCATGGCCGCTCCTTTCGCCCGCTTCGATCGCTTCCCCCACGCGACGCTTGACGCGTGGCGGCCGCAGTTTCCGGCGGGCCGGCTCGAGCGTATCTATCTCCACTGGTCGGCCGGCGATTACGAAACGGTCTATCCCGCGTATCACTACTGCGTCGCGTTCTCCGGCGGAATCCCGCTGATCGTTGAAACGAGCGACCTGCGTGCGAACATGCGCGACGTTCGAACGAGTTCCGATCCGTATGCGGCTCACACGTCGGGACGAAATAGCTTCGCGGCGGGACTCGCCGTGATGGCGATGCGCGATGCGCGGCCCGACGATTTCGGAGCGTTTCCGCCGATGCCGGAGGCGCTCGATGCGCTGTGCGCGGTTGCCGCGGCAATCGCCGGCGCGTACGATATTCCGATCGACGCGGCGCACCTGATGACCCACGCTGAGGCGGCGATCGTCGACGGATACTTTGGTGCGGACGGTGACGATCAACGCTGGGATATCGCTCGCCTGCAGCCGTCACCCTTACCGTTGACCCAGGAAGACGCACGCCGAACGGGAGACGAACTGCGAGCGCGGTGCCTGCGATGAAGGCGCTGGATCGGCTCCAGCGCTTGGCGGCGAAGTCGCGGCTCGCGGTACGGCTTGCCGTCGCGGTGCGCAATCAGTGCCGGTGCGTGATCAAATATCATCTGGCCGAGAGCCCGGATGCGCTCGACACGGGTGAACGCTGGCTCGTGCAGCGCGTCGCAAGGTACGGCGATCGTTATGTCGACGTCGGTGCAAACGTCGGAGATTGGCTCGGCATGGTGCGCGAGAGCAGCACGGGGCGGTCCTTTGCCGCGCTTGCTTTCGAGCCGTCGAGCAGCGCGTTTGCCGAGCTGAAGCGACGCTTCGGCGGCGATCCGAATATCGAGCTCTTCGATGAAGCGTTAGGCAGCGTGCCTGGATCGCTAGCCTTTTTCGAGGAGCCGAATGCGGGCCGCGGCAGCACGCTGGTCGCGGATTTCATGCGCACCAGCGGCGCGACCCGCACGGTGAATGTTGGAACGCTCGATGCGGCGTTACTCGGCGCCGGCTGGGATCGCGTCGATCTGCTCAAAATCGACGCCGAAGGGTACGACCTGCAGGTGATGCGCGGGGCAAATGCGGCGATTGTCTCGCGCTCGATCGGCGTGATTCAGTTCGAATACAATCGCGCGTGGCAACTCGCCGGCGACACGTTGCGCGCGGCATACCGCCTGCTCGAGTCGAACGGCTATCGCGTCTTCGTGCTCAAGCGCGACGGACTCTATACCCTCGACTATCTTCGGTACGAAGAGTACTTCGAATACACCAACTTCGTGGCGATCGCACCTGAGCAACTAGGCCGCTTCGAGGATCGGCTACGCGGCGTTATTTAGCATCGGCGCGATAGAGCGTGTCGCAGTACGGGACGTGTTTGGGAAAGTCGGGCCAATCGGCAGCGCGCGCTCCGGCGTCAAACCCGGCGTGCACGAACTCCAGCAGCGTCGCGCGAGGATCGGCGGCACCGCGCACCGCGTCGTAGGGTAACACACCGAGGTGCCCTGAGCCGGAAGCAACCCACGCGGCCTGCGCCGGCGCCAGCGGCGTCGACGTAAGCGTCGGCGGTTCCGGCGCGGTATAGGTGTAGTACGTCGGCGCATGGGTGATGGGGTCGCCCGCCCAAAAGCCGACGGCGATCACTTCTTGCGAGTAGGCCTCTTGCTCGACGGGATTCTTGCTCGGCGGCTTGTTCGCCGGACGTCCGGAATAGCGCGAAATCGCGAGATCGAAGCTGTGCCAAAAGAGCTGCGCGGGGCTTTCCTTCCCGATGAACTCGGTGGCGTATTGATCGAAGACGTCGGCGCTCCAAAGAATGATCTCCCACCAACGGCGCGCCATCACGCGGTCGTACGACGCGTGCTCGCGATCGACGCTGAACGGAATATCCACGCCCATGCCGTAGGGCTTGTCGACGATGCGGGTCTGGATCCCGAACGCCGCCAGCATTTGGAAGAGCGTCGCATAGAATTCAGCGACGCTCAGCCCATCACGCAGCGAGATGGTGGCCGGTTCATGGGCGCGATTGGTGTGCACGACCAGGGCGTGATCGACGAAGTCGAAGTCGATCTGGAAAAAGGTGTCGCCCTGGCGCATGCGCCCGGTGGAAAGCCCCCGGGCGGTCGGCCGGAGGGTCACGTTCCACCAGTGCGAGCGGTACGGCACGTGTCCGAGGCGAAGCTTGCCCACGATCTGACACCACAGGTGCAGTGTCGTGAGCGTCGGTTTCCATTCCTCATACGGAAGTGGAGCGAGCAACGAATTCGGCATATTGAGAGGATACCATGGACCAAGGCCCTTGTTCACATGCGAACGCGCAGACCATCCGCGACGTCAAACCCAGCGCCAACGGCTGCGAGGAGTGCCTCAAGATCGGCTCGACGTGGGTCCATCTGCGCGAGTGCCTGGAATGCGGGCACGTCGGCTGCTGCGACTCCTCGGTTCACAAGCACGCCACCAAGCACTTCAACGCCAAGCATCATCCGATCATGCGTTCGATCGAGCGCGGCGAGGATTGGAAGTATTGCTATGTCGACCAGGTGATGTGGGAGTAGTTCAGGCTACGATGACCGCGGTTGAACCGTAGAAGCTAGAGCATCTCGCGATTCGCCCACACTTGTGGTTCGCCGGCGCCGACGGCGATTACCGGCGGGCGCGGGAAGCGATTGTAGTTGCTTGCCATGCTGTAGGTGTACGCGCCGGTTGTGCGCATCGCGACGAGATCGCCGGCGCGCAGATCGTCCGGTAACATCGCTTCGCCAAGTTCATCGGCTTCGCACGATCGGCCGCAGACCATCGCCGGCCCAAGCGGCGTGCGCGGCTCTACCGCTTCGAAGTGATGGTACGCGCCGTAGAGCGCGGGCCGCGGATTGTCGGCCATGCTGCCGTCGACGATCACGAACCTCCGGCCCTCGAAGCGTTTGACCGCCATCACGCGATAGATCGACGTCCCGGCCGCGGCGATCAGCGCGCGCCCGGGCTCGATTTCCACGTGAATACCGGATGGAACGATCCTTGCCACCGCATCGAGCGTCGCGGCGATATCGATCGTTTCGTCCTTGGCATCGGGGCGCATCTGCACGCCGAACCCGCCGCCGACGATGATCGTATCGGCAGCGCCGAAGCCCGCGGCGCGCATGCGCCCGAGCAACTCGACCAACCGTCGCGCATTTTCGACGTACGGCATCGCGTCGTAAATTTGCGAGCCCATATGCGCATGCACGCCATGCACGCGGAGCGCCGGCTGTTCGCGCAGCAGCGTGAACGCCTCGTCCGCCTCGCCGGGCGCGAACCCGAATTTGCTGCGGTCCCCGGCGGTGCGAATAAAGTCGTGCGTGTGTGCCTCGATGCCCGTATTAAAGCGCAACAGCACGTTCGCGCTCCGGCCGTTCACGCGCGCAACGAAGCGCCGCAACTCGTCCATGCCGTCGATCACGATCCGGCCCACGCGCCCGTCGAGCGCGGCCTCGTGTTCTTCTTGCGTCTTGCCCGCGCCATGCAGGGTGAGGCGCGACGCTTCGAAACCGCCGCGCTCGGCAACCGCGAGTTCGCCGATCGAGCACACGTCGATGCCGATCGGTCGCGGGTGGAGATAGCGCACGAGCTCCGGGAGTAAAAATGCCTTTGCCGCGTAGGAGACCCCGATGTTGTGCGGTGCCGCAGCGGCGAGCATGCTATCGAGCGCGCCGTCTAAAGCGCGAAGATCGATCGTCAGCATTGGGGTGCCGAAGCGATCGGCCAGCGCGTCGACGCGCTCGCCGCCAATCGTGATCACGCGAACTGCGCCATGAAACGGTCGATACGATCTTGGTCGATGCCGGCAGCGAGCAGCCGCACCGTCATCGTCTCGGTGCTCTTAGGCGGCGCGACGAGCATGAACGGCGCCCCGCGGCCACTCTGGGCCGAAACCGTGTACCACTGCGCTGCCGCGGGCACGATCGCGGTTTGATAGCGCTCCAGGTCAAGTGCGACGTCGCCGGCCCGCAGCGTCATCGGCTGATCGAGCGTCATCACGATTGCTGGGCGCGCGTTCGTTGCAAGTGATGCGGCTTCGTCACTCGCGACGACGTGTTCGACGATGAAGCGGCTGCTGCCGATCAGCGCCGTGCGATCCAGACCTTCGTAGTGGTAGGCGATCGTCTCGGCAGCTCCGCGCGTGCCTTGATGATAATCCAGCACGTCAGCGGCCTTCTTCACGTGAAGTTCGCGCGGTTTGCCGTTTGCGTCGACGCGGTTCCAATCGAAGATGCGATACGTCAAATCGCTGGCCTGTTGCGTTTCGAAGAGCACGATGCCCGCACCGATGGCGTGCAGCGTTCCCGCCGGAAGATAGTAGGTCTCGCCGGCCTTGACCGGCACGCGCCGTAAGATCTCGCCGAGCGTTCCGTCGGCCACGCGCCGTTCGTACTCGGCGCGGGTGGTGTCGTGCGTCCACCCGTAAACGAGCTCGGCGCCGTCGCCGGCAGAAAGGATGTACCAGCATTCGGTCTTGCCGTTGTGCTGATGCTCGACACGCTGGGCGTAAGCGTCGCCCGGATGCACTTGCACCGAGAGCGCGTCGCGCGCGTCGATGATCTTGGTGAGAATCGGAAAGATCTCGCGCGGATCGAGGTCGCCGAGCAGCGTCGCGCCGAGCTGGGCGCGCAGCTCGGCAATCGTCTTGCCGGCGAGCGGGCCGTTGAGCACGCGGTTCTCGTCCCAGCACTCCCACGACTCGCCGATCTTCGCCGCCGGATCGGCCTTTTTTCCGAAGTGCTTGACCAGCGCGTCGCCGCCCCAAATAGCGGGGGTCTCTTTGGGGTCGATGGCAAAGGGGTAGACCGAGTCGTTGCTCACGCTGGCTCCATCTTGATCCGCCGCCGCGGTTGCGGCGTACTTGTAGATATGTTCAAACTTGCAGCACTCGTGCTCCTGGCCACCACGTCACTTCAGCCGGTTTTGGCTGCGAAGGACTGGATCGGCGCTCGCGTCAACGCCGCGGAGCTCGCCGGCAAGGTCGTGATCCTCGACGTGTTTACCGTCGATTGCTTCAATTGTCGCAACGTCGTACCCACACTGCGCTCGCTCTACGCGGCCGACCACGCCAAAGGGCTAGAGGTCATCGGGATTCACGCGCCCGAGACCCCGGCCGAGAAGCAACGGGCCTATGTGACGGAGAACCTTCGTCAACAGGGCATCGTCTGGCCGGTCGCGGTCGATAACGCTTTCTCGCTCTGGGACGCGTACGGCGTAAATGCCTGGCCGACGCAACTCTTCTTCGATCGCCACGGTCGCTTACGGAAGGTCATCGTCGGCGACTCGCAAGACGACCAGGTGCGTGCGACGGCGGAGGCCCTGCTACAAGAACGGTAAGCGTGCACGTCTATATCGGAATCGGTTCGAACCTCGGCGATCGGCAAGCGAACATCCTCGCTGCGCTGCAGCGGCTGCGCGCCTACGCGCGGATAGGCCGCGTCTCGGCCTTCTACGAAAGCGACCCTGCCGACGGCGCGGGCGGCCCGTCGTTTCTCAACGTCGCGGCCCAAATCGACACGCAGCTCGATCGCGCCGAGTTCGAACGCGTGGCGCGTGAAGTCGAACTCGCGGTGGGCCGAATCTCGAACGCGCGTTTGCAGGCGCGCCCGATCGACATCGACTTACTCGTCTTTGGTGATTGGACCCATCCCAAACTCGTGCACCGGCCCTACAATGCCGTGCCGCTCGCGGAAATTGCGCCGCAGTTCGCGCACTTCGTGCAGAGCAACGGCAGCACCGCGCCGCGCCGCCGCGCGCGCAGCCTGCACTTTCTTTCCAATCGTCAGGAAGAACTGCCCGACGTACGCCTTTCGCTCAACCGCGTCGGCGTCTCGCACGTGCGGCGCATCGTGCAGCTCGAGATCGACGGACAGCCGCGCGTGTTCAACGGTGAATTCACCATGGTCGCCGATCTCGCGCCCGATAAGGCCGGCGTGCACATGTCGCGCTTTTCGGAGATTTTAGAAGAAGCGACGCTCGATGTGCTAGCTTCGTCGCCGGGCCCGGCTCGGATCGAGGGGCTGGTGGAAGCCATCGCGCGAGAAATCGTACGCAGTCAGCGCGCCATCCGCGCCGACGTGCGCTTGCGCGCCGACTTCGGCCTGGAACGCTGGACCCCGGTCTCCGGTAAACGGGGCGAAGAGATTTACACGCTCGTCGGGATCGCGCATGCCGACGAGCGCGGAACGCGCCGGGTGGTCGGCGTGGAAGCTGAAGGCATGACGGCCTGTCCGTGCGCGCAGCAGATGGTGCGCGAACACTCGTTGCACCAGTTGATCGAATCGGGTTTCTCCGAAACCGACGCCGAACGCGCGCTCGACGCGCTTCCGGTTGCGACGCATAACCAGCGTGGGCGCGGCGCGATTCTACTCGGCGTTGACGAGCGTTTTGCCGACACCGTCCGCGCCGAAGACTTGGTCGAGATCGTCGAGGGATCGATGTCGAGCGAGACCTACGATCTGCTCAAACGGCCGGATGAATTCTTCATCGTCAACAAAGCGCATCACAATCCGAAGTTCGTCGAAGACGTCGTGCGCGGAATACTGGCCCGCTCGCTCGATATGTATGCCGATCTGCCCGACGACACGTTCGTTTTCGCGAGTCAAGTCAATTACGAATCGATTCACAAACACGACGCCTTCGCGGAAGCTTTCGGTGTTTTCGGCGAGTTTCGCCAAGAGCTGAACAGCGGAACCTACGTCACGACGAAGACCGATCTCGCGTCATGGCTCGGCACCCGTCCTTCACCGGTGCTGTCACCATAGGCGGGGTACGAAGCGTTACGTTGTCATGCTTCGGATGATTTTTGCCGCCTGTGTGGCGGTAACGACGAGCCTCTCTCCCGCGCCGCGGGTCACGCCCAGTCCATCCCCGCACGCGACGCAGTCCCCCGGGACGTGCTTTGCCGCTGACGGCGGCTGCAAGACGGCGACCGCGCACGTGGTCTGCTTTGCGCGAACCGGCGCGTGCGCGACCCCCGGTCCGCACAACGTCCTCGGGCGTCCTTCGCCAACGCCATCCCCGCGGTGACGATTCGCCCGGCGCGGGCTTCCGATCGCGGCGAGCTGGTCGTATTGCGGCGCGCACTCTGGCCCGATGGGACCATTGAGGAGCACGACCGGGATCTTGAACGCATCTTCGCGGCGTCGTTCTCGCCGCTTCCTTACGCGATACTCCTAGCCGACGACGAGGGAATCGGCGGTTTCATCGAGGTCTCACTGCGTTCGCATGCGGACGGCTGCGAAACGAGTCCGATCGGGTTCATCGAGGGATGGTATGTGATCGAGCCATGGCGCCGACGCGGCTATGGTGCGCTGTTGCTTCGCGCCGCCGAAGATTGGTCGCGAGCGCAAGGCTGCCGCGAGATCGCCTCCGACGCACTCATCGAGAATGCCGAGTCGCAGCGTGCCCACGAGGCGCTCGGCTTTGAAGTCGTCGACCGCTGCGTGCACTACCGCAAGGCGCTCTAAGCGGCTTGACAGAACCGGTTAAACCGGTTTATATGGTTTGAATAGGCTATGGCTGGTGAATTTCGCTTCAATACCGGGAGGCTCGCGCTCGCGCTCCCGGCGACCGTTCGCCGCAGGGCGTCGCTGGCGCAAGACGTGCTTGCGCGCCCGGGGGCGCCCGCCCGCTGGCTGCGGGAGGCCGGTCTCGTAGCGGAGCCGCTGACGCTCTCGCCCGCCCAGGAGCGCGAGCTGTTGATGCTTCGCAAGGCGGTTCAGGCGATTGCGGATGCGGTTGTCGCCGGCGATGCGCTGCCGCGACGCGCGGTCGGCGTCCTGAACATGGCCGCGGCGCATCCGATCGCTACGCCACAGCTCGACGCAAAATCCGGCCGGCAAAAGCAGGCCGTCGCAGATCCATTCGAAGCGGCGATCGCCGCGATCGCGCGCGATGCGATCGATCTCGTCTCCGGCCCGCTGCGCGAGCGCATCAAAGCCTGCGAACAGGACGATTGCCGCGTGTTGTTTCTCGATACGTCGCGCAGCGCGCGGCGGCGATGGTGCTCGATGGACCGCTGCGGCAGCCGCGCCAAGGGCGAAGCCTTTCGTCAACGACACAAGAAAGCAGGGTAGTTGTTCATGCGGATTGCGGTTCTGGGTGCCGGCGGGGTCGGCGGATATTTCGGGGGGCGTCTCGCTGCCGCCGGTTCGGATGTGACGTTCATCGCGCGCGGGGCGCATCTCGCCGCGATCAAGGCCAACGGTTTGCGAATCGTGAGCGCGCTCGGCGATGCGAGTATCGACGTCAAGGCCGTCGACGACATCGCGAAGGTTGACACGGTCGACCTGATCGTCGTGGCCGTGAAGCTGTGGGACACCGAGGTCGTGGCGCCGGCGCTCAAGCCGCTCGTCGATCGCGGTGCTGCCGTCGTCTCCTTTCAGAATGGCGTGACGAAGGATGACATCCTGCGAGCGCACGTCCGGGCCGACGCGGTCATGGGAGGCGTGAGCTATATTGCCGCGCGCATCGCGGAACCCGGCGTCATCGAGCATACCGGCACGATGCAGCGCTTGGTCTTCGGCGAATTTGACGGCAGCCGCTCTCCACGCGCGCTGGCCTTTCTGCAAGCCTGCGAGACGGCGAAGATCGACGCAGAACTGAGCACCAGCATCAATCGCGTCACTTGGGAGAAGTTCGTGTTTCTCGTCGGGCTCTCAGGCGCGACCTCGTTTTTCCGCCTTCCCGTTGGGGATATTCGCGTCGATCCGGAGAAGCGCGCGTTTCTTCGCGGCGCCATGCAAGAGACCGTCGCCGTCGGCCGCGCGCGCGGCGTCGCACTCGATGCGCAGTATGCCGACGATCGATTGGCTTTTTGCGACACGCTGCCGCCCACGATGACCTCGTCGATGTACACCGATCTGATGCGCGGAAATCGTCTGGAACTGCCGTGGCTGAGCGGCGCGGTCGTCGACATGGGTCGTCGGGCGGGCATTCCCACACCGGTCAACGAGCAGATCGTCGAGGCGCTCACCGCGGCATGCTAACCTTCGGCGCGCTCAAGGCGACGCCGGTACTCGTGCCGATGGCGCGCCCGCTCGGCACGAGCGCCGCCACGATCGCGAGCGCACCGCTGTTGCTCGTTGAGATCGTTACGCGTGAAGGGGTGAGTGGGCGCGGCTATGCGTTCTGCTACCTGTCCGCTGTTGCGATGTCCCTCGTTCCGGTGGCCGCCGATCTCAGCGCCGCATTGCGCGACGTCCCGCTCGCGCCGCTCGACATAACGGCACGAGTCACACGGCATTTCCGTTTGCCCGGTCTCGCCGGACCGCTCGCGATGCTTGCTTCGGCCCTCGATACGGCGGTGTGGGATGCTTGCGCGATTGCCGCCGGTCAATCGCTGTGTGAATATCTCGGAAGCGAATCGAAGCCGATACGCGCGTACAATAGCAACGGTCTGGGCATCATGCCGCCCGAGGGGGCAGCCGACGAAGCGGAGGCGCTGCTCGATCGCGGTTTTCGCGCGATCAAGTTGCGCTTGGGGCGATCGGACCTCGCCGATGATATCGCTACCGTTCGAGCGGTGCGGCGGCGTCTGCCGGATCATATCGCGTTGATGGTCGACTTCAATCAAGCTTTGAGTTGGGCAGAAGCGCTGCGCCGCTGCGCGGCCCTCGACGACGAAGGCGTCTATTGGATCGAAGAGCCGATTCGTCACGACGATTATCGGCACGCCGCGCTCGTTGCTCAGGCGACGACGACCCCGATCCAAATCGGCGAAAACTTCACCGGGCTCACGCCGATGGCCGCCGCGTTGGAAGCAGCCGCCTCGGATTACGTGATGGTCGATCTCGATCGCATCGGCGGCGTTTCGGGCTGGCAGCGTGCGGCAGGCCTTGCGGCCGCGTACAATCGTGAACTCTCCTCGCACCTCTTCCCCGAGGTAAGCGCGCACCTCTTAGCCGCCACACCGACGAGTCATTGGCTCGAGTACGTCGATTGGGCGGAACCGATTCTCGAGGAGCCCCTTCACATCGTCGACGGCATGGCGATCCCGTCGGCTGGTCCGGGTAACGGCCTGCGCTGGAATACCGACGCCGTCGCGCGGTTCCAGCTCGCCTAGTTTTCCTAATCTACGGTGGTGTCGACCTCGACGACGAATTGCTCTACGCGATCGTCGAACGAAGCGAGAATGGCACGCGCTTCTGGTTCGACGATGGCCACGTTTGGAGCGTCGCCGGCGAACGCGCGGATCGCCTCGGCCGATTCCCAGAATGTCAGCACGGTGATCGCGACGTTGCCGGCATCTTCGCGGCTAAGAACGAGCGCGCCGCGATGGCCGGGGATTCGCTTGAGCTGCGGCGTCAGCGCGTCCCGAAAGAAGGTATAGTATTTCGGCGCATTGGTCGCGGACGCCGTGGCGGTGAAACGTCGTACGAGCATTTGAACGTCTTCCCGCGGCAAGCCGCCATATCCCTTGACGTACTATATCGTAATTCGATATATTGGGAGGCGATATGTCGCCTCTCAACCCCCGTGCCTTCTACATTCTGCTCTCGCTGGCCGAAGAAGACCGCCACGGCTACGCGATCGCCAAAGCGGTTGAGACGATCACCGACGGCGCCGTCCGCCTCACGCCCGGCACGCTCTATCCGCTGATCCGGCAGCTGCTGGACGACGGCTGGATCCTCGAACTCGGTGAAGATGCGCACGATCCGCGGCGCCGCCGCTATCGTCTTTCGGCGCTGGGGAAGCGCATCGCGCAGGCGGAGGCGCGTCGCCTCGACGCGCTGGTGCGCGTTGCGCGTTCGTTCGATTTGCTGCCGTCGGGTTCGCGCGCGTGAACGTCGTCGGTCTCCTCGCCCGTGCGGCGTTGCTTACGTATCCGGCGGACTTTCGCGCACAGTACCGCGACGAGATCCTCGCCGATATCGACGAGAACCCGTCGCATGGCGCGCTCCAGCTCTTCGACCTTGTGAAAGGGGCCGTTGTCATGCGTCTGGATACGCTCTCGCGCGACTTTGCATATGCCGTACGCCGCTTACGCAGCGCCCCGCTCTTCGTAACGATCGTGGTGCTTACGTTTGCGCTCGGGATCGGCGCCAACGTCGCGGTCTTCAGCGTGCTCGACGCGGTCGTGCTCAGGCCGCTGCCGTTTGCCCAGCCTTCTTCGTTGGTCGTGATGAGTTCGATTGGTCCCCAGGGAGGCGTTGGAACGGCGATCTCGCCGCTCGACGCACAAGATATCGCGGCGCACTCGCGCGCCCTCGCCGGCGTTGCGGCGGCATTCTTTGAACAGCCGACGCTGTTGCTTGACGGGAAGCCGTATGCGCTGAGCGGTTTGCAGGTCTCGTTCAACTATTTGACACTGCTAGGAGTTCGGCCGCGCCTCGGGCGCGGGTTTATCGCGGCTGATAGCGCGGCGGGCGTGCGCAGTGCGATCATCTCCGATCAGCTCTGGCGCGAACGGTTCGGAGCCGATCCCAGCCTCGTGGGGCACAGGGTCACGCTCGACGGCAGCGCGTATCGCATCGTCGGCGTCCTCGCGCCCGGCCAGCTTCTCGCCGATCCCAACGGTCAGCGCGTTCATGGTGAAGACATCCTCACCGTGTTGCCCGGGCATCCCCCGGCGGTGCAGCGCGGCGCTCGAATGGGTGGGGGCATCGCTCGCCTCGCGCCGGGAGTGACGCTGGAGCGCGCGAATGCGGACCTCAAAATCGTATCCGCGGATCTTGCGCGAGAGTACTCTGACACGGACAAGGGCTGGTCGTTCTTCGCGCAGTCGCTGAGCGCGCTCGTGCTCGGCCGCGCCGCCTCCTCGCTCTGGATCGTCTTTGCCGGCGTGGTCGCGATCTTGCTCATCGCGTGCGCGAACGTCGGCAACATGCTTGCCGCGCGCTGGTCCTCCCGCGATCGCGAGCTCGCGGTGCGCCGAGCGCTCGGTGCATCCTCACGCCGCATCGCGGCGCAGCTCCTGATCGAAACGGCCGTGCTCGCGACGCTTGGCGCATGCTTCGGCATCGCGCTTGCGTTCGCGGCGCTGAGCGGCCTCGCCGGATTAGTGGCGCACGCCCTTCCGCGCGCGGGATCGATTGCAATCGACGGCCTAAGCCTGCTCTATGCGCTCCTCGTCGTCATCGTCGCGACGTTCTTAGCCGGTCTCTCGCCGCTGCTCTCACTTCGAGCAACAGACTTGCAATTGGTGCTCAAGTCCGCCGGGCGTGGCGGCGACGGCTCGCGCCGGCACCGTCTGCGCGCCGGGCTGGTCGTTCTCGAGGTGGCGCTCGCGATCGCGTTGGTCACGATCTCGGGACTCATGCTGCGCAGTTTTCTCGCGGTGATCAACACCCCGCTCGGCGTGAACACGACCGGCGTCGTCGCGAGCGATGCCATTTCGTCGCCATCGCTTGGTCCGCTGCCTCCGACGGCCGGCAATGGGAGTCTGCAGAAGGACGTGCTGCGCCGTCTGCGCGCGCTTCCCGGCGTCGAGTCCGCCGCGCTCGCGCTCACCTATCCTGTCGGCGACATGGAAATGGAGTCGCCCGCGGCGGTGTTCGGTCGCACCTATCCGAAGGGAGACGAGCCGCTGGCGCTCGTAAATGCCGTCACAGCGCAATACTTCGACGTCTTCAGAGTGCGTGCGATCGTGGGTCGTACCTTCAACGACGCGGACACTGCAAACGCCGCCCCCGTCGCAGTCGTGAGCCATGCGTTCGTGCAGCTCTATTTGCACGGCGTGAATCCGCTCAAAGCGCGCATTCGCATCCAGACCGGGCCTACGCAGTGGCATTGGGCGCAGATTGTCGGCGTCGTTCCCGACGAGCGCGTGGGTGTCGGTGCCGATTCGGATGCGGCTTCGCAGCTGCCCGAGTACTATGCGCCGCTCGCGCAATTGCCGATGCCGTTCTTTTCGGCGATCGTTCGCGCCCCAGGGCTCGATCCGGCCGTTGCCGCGCGAGAAGTCGACCGCGCGTTTGCGGCGGCAATGCCGCTCACGCCCGCGCCGCCGGCGTCAACGATCGCCCAGCGGGTCGCGGACAATACGCGGGAGGTGCGTCTTACGACGATTCTGCTCGCGTCGCTTGCCGCGATTGCATTGTTGCTCGCGCTTTCGGGAATTTTCGGCGTCGTGTCGTTCTCGGTGACACAGCGCGTGCGCGAGTTCGGCGTGCGCATCGCGCTCGGTGCCACCGCCCGTGCAATCGTCGGCGACGTGCTGCGCCGCGCGCTGTTCACGACCGCGATCGGCATCGCGGCCGGCTTGATCCTTGCAGCCCTCGCCGCACGCGCCGTCCGGGCGCAGTTTGGATCGATCTCGCCGTTCGACCCGGCGACCTTCACCACGGTCGTCGTCTTGGTGTTTCTCGCGGCGCTGCTCGCGTCGCTCCAGCCCGCGCTTCGCGCGACGAGCGTGGAGCCGGCCGAATCGCTGCGCTACGAGTGAGCTTGACGAATCCATCCACTCCTGATATATCTATAATGGATATATGGAGGGCCTGACGATGGATGCAGCCGGCGATCCGCGCGCGTTTTTGCCGCTGAGCCCCAGCGGGTTTTACATCTTGCTCGCACTCGCAGCCGAGGAGCGGCACGGCTACAGCATCGCCAAAGAGGTCGAAGAGGCGACGAACGGCGCCGTGCACTTGGGACCGGGCACGCTCTATCGTTTGATCAAGCAGATGGTGACCGATGGTTGGATCGTCGAAGTCGATCGCTTCGACTCCGAGGATCCGCGCCGCCGTTACTATCGCCTGACGGCGTGGGGCCGAAAAATCGCTCGCGCGGAAGCCTCGCGTATGGCCGATGCCGTGCGCACCGCGATGGATCGACGGCTGCTCTCAGCGAGCGCGTTCGC
>DATKPZ010000182.1:0-11044 GCA_035523815.1 Alphaproteobacteria bacterium | reverse complement strand
GCGCGGGGTTCTTCTTCAATCGAAACCTCCGGCGAATTCTCCGGCGCGGCGGGCGCAGGTTCGGGGCGAAGCCATGCGGCGAGGGTCATGAATTCAGGCATGGCGCGCCAGCAATTCCTCGGCGCTCGGGATGACCGAGCTGTGGCTGCGCTGCATTCGCTGCACGATCGCCTCGCGTTCGTGCGGCGGATAGAGTTCGAGCACGGCGGCTGCCGTTGCGGCCGGAAGCGCGCTAATGATCGCGGCGGCCGCGTGCGGCGGCTCTTCCGCGAGCGCGCTGCGAACGCGCGCGGGTGCATATCCCGTCACAGTGCGCGAGGTACGCATGATAGCTTCGCGCTCGAGCGCGCCTTTGACCAGCGCATGGACGTACGGAAGCAGAAATTTCGCAA
The DNA here is from genome assembly GCA_035523815.1 of Alphaproteobacteria bacterium. GTDB lineage: Bacteria > Vulcanimicrobiota > Vulcanimicrobiia > Vulcanimicrobiales > Vulcanimicrobiaceae > Aquilonibacter. Next base: position 10,652 of record DATKPZ010000182.1, on the reverse strand, counting down.
AGCCAAGCAGGCCGGCCACGATCGCAAGCGCCGGCAAGAGCGGCACGATCGCGCCGTACAACAGAAACCAGCCGTCGTGCTTCTGCGCGAGCGCCCGATGGAACGCAACGGCCTGCACGCTGAGATCGTCGCCACGGTGAGCGTCAAAGCCGACGGTCGCCGCCGCGAGTTCGCGGACCTTTGCCAGGTCCGCGCCGCGAGCCGCATCCACAAACACGGCGGTCGAGATGCGCGCGATCGCGCCCGGATCGTCATGGGCCACGCTCTCACGCGTCTCGCTGCCGCGATCGTCTTGCTCGTCGTCTTTTGCGTACTTCTTGCCCCCGCCCTCATAGGATTCGGTTTGCGCCGTTCGCTCGATCGCAGCGCCGGCGATCGGCGATCGCCGCGTGTCCCGCACCTCCGATGTCGCGTGCGTGTATTCCGCGTGCACGCGTACGATCGCGACCCCTGCGCCCAGCGCCGCATCGAGCGCCGACTGCAGCGATCGCTCCAAGGCGCCCGGATCGTCGCCTCCGGGATCGTTGTCGTCGAGCGCGACGCCGCGATCGTCCAGGATCGTCACGTTCGCGGGATCGAGACCCGCAACCGAGGCTGCGACGAAACGCCGTATGCCGGAAACGGCGTCGCGCGAGAGCGACGCACCCGGATGCAATTGCACGCGCACGCTCGCGGTCGCCGGTCGCGCGTTCTGATCCGCAAACTCAGCGCTCTGCGCCGGCGCCACGATGACCTGCGCATCGTCCACACCTTCGAGCGTGCGCAGCGCCACGTCGATGTCGCCGGCGAGCCCGCTGCGCGTCTGGGCATCGATCACCGCCTGGGGCGTGAGAACGCCGACGTTCGCAAGCGCTTCGCCCGTGGTTTCCACGTGCACGTGCGGAATGCCGGCGAGCGAAAGGCGCAGCAAAAGGTCGTTGCGCCGGCTGGCGTCGACGATCACGTTCTGATCGCCCGGCGAGAACGGCACATTCCACGCGGCAAGTTGTTCTTGGACTTGCGCGAGTTGCTCGGCGTGCAGGGGCCCCGCAAAGAGCGGCGCGCGGTCGGGATGAGCCAGGATCGCCGCCACCAGTCCGAATCCGGCCAGCAGAACGATCGCCGCGAGGGCAGCCACCCGCACCGAAGGCGGCAACGCACGCACCCGCGCGAAAACCGAGTGCAACCGCACCACGTCAGATCTGGAGATTCAACAGCGTCTGCACCGCCTGCGCGGCGCGCTGCGCCGCGGCGGTTGCGACCGAGAGCGCCACGTCTACCTGCGCGCGTTTGTACATGGCGTCTTGCAACGAGCCGCTTCCGTTCGCGAAGGCGTCCTCCGCTTGCGTCGCGTCACCCAGCGCACGACCGATAGCATCGAGCGCGGCGCCAAACCCGGATGAATCGCCGGCGGGACGTGTCGCTTGCGGCGCAACATCGGGTGTGAGAAGTTCGACCCTCACGCCAGACGCCCCATGTCGATCGTGCGCTCCTCGAGCGTTTTGCCGACGTCGAAGAGCGACGCGTCGGATTCGTAGGCGCGCGAGGCGTTCATCACCGCGATCATCTCGGTAATCACGTCAACGTTGGTCCCACGTTCCTCGTGCGTACCCGTGAACTGGACGATCGCACCGCCGCCGTCATCGTCCGCTAGACGAAAGTCGGGAATCATGCGGGCATAACTTCCGTTCGGACCGGCGGCTTCCGCGGCGGCGACATTTCGCGCGCACACGTCCAGAGCCGCACGCTGCGCATCCATCGCGGAGGCCGCGCTCGCCAGCAGATCGATCATTTCGTCACCGCCTTGACTTCTTCGAGACGCGCATGCATCGCGCCGAGCAGCGCCTCATCAAAGATCGCCGCCTGCGCGGTTTGGGCCATGGCGGCGTCGGCCGTTCGCCCTCCCTCGCCGGCGTTTGCGCGAGCGATCGTGCTCTGCGCCTGTTGCAATCGGGAAGCGGCGGCTTCGAGTCCGCCGCGCAGGGAGTCGGCTACGTCGAACATGGCCCGAGCATAGGGATGCAGCATGGCCGAGGCGCATCTGCGATGTTGCGGCAATATGAACAAGGGGCGATTCGAGTCATTCACCGACGGCGTGTTCGCGTTCGCGATCCACGCGGTGCCGTCACCTTACTCCATCACAGGAGCGATTCGTCGCCTTTGACTAGCGGCCGAAGAAGATGACACTGGCCATAAAAACCGCGATCAGAGCAACGGTGATGCCACCGACCCATAACCAGTATGCGTGCGGAAGGGCGCTGGCCTGGAACTCGCCCCTGTGTTGGGCGTAGTAGATGCCGCCGCCAATTGAGATTACGGCCGTGACCGCTACGACTGCCAGGAGCAATCCGCGCCACAAAGTCCAAAGTTCGTTTCGCCAAGCGAGCGCCATAACGACCAGCACAAAGGGAGCGACCCAGAACACCCACGGCGCTTTGCTACCTTGAAGAGCCATTCGTTGGAACGGATTCGTCATCAAGCCTCCCCTACTGCGGACATCCGGCCCAATGGAGCAGCGCCGCGAAGCCACCGATAGCACCCGTCGCGCCCGCGACACCTAACGAAATTAGCGCCGCTGGGTTCTCCGGCCCACCGAACATGCTCGCAAACATAGCTACCCCGCCCGCTATCCCTGAAACCCCCAAGAGATACTCGCTCGCATCGGCCTCGATCCCGCACGCGCCATGTCCGTAGCCCGCCAAATACACCCGTGTAAGAGCAGACGTGCTTGCCGATGTTGACGCCAGGGTTACCGTTGCCCTTTCGACCGCTCCAGTCGTTGTGTCGTCAACGACGAGCGAGTAGCCGCCGGTCGTAGGATTTGGGGTCGCGGTTATCGTGTAATTGTCGCCGTTGTACGCCACGACACTCGCGGTGATGACGTTGGTTGAAGAATCGATAGTTAGAGTACCGTTAGGCAGCGTGTTAATACCATATTGAAATCCTCCGCTGGGCATCGTCACGCTAGCTGCGTACGATGCGCCTCCGACTGAAACCCTCGTCGTCAGCGTGTTTGAGCTTGCATACCCTCCGCTTACTGCTGCAATAAGGCTTCCGTCTGAATCGTCATACGTACTCATCGTACCGGAGTTGGTTGTAGAGTTCCACTGTTCAGCAATGCGTTCTTGAATGGATAAAGTATCGCCTCCGCCGCCGCCTTCGCCAGGGCCACACGTTACGCTCATGCAAACGGCGCTTGGTCGGCTGCCCAACTGGCTTTGGACCGTCGCCGGATTGGTGCCAGCGCTGCAAGCTGCTAGAGCGAACACTAAAAGCACCGCGGCATGACGAACTAGAGAAGTCACAACGTTCACCTGGACCTCCGATTCCAACAACGTCACTTCGTTCGCTCATAACCGCCCACACCGCGAACGTAAGTAAATTTTAGCAGACAGCAATTGCATCGGCAAGAGGTTCAAATGGCTCAGAGACACGGTAACGGCAAATGCGACGGCGAGTAAGCCGAGTCAGCGTCGGCCGTTAGTCCACCTTCGCCAGAGTTCGCACGCGCGACGGCGTTTTGCGTCTGTTGCAACCGGGCGGCGACGAGTTCGAGTCCGCCGCGCAGAGAGTCGGCTACGTCGAACATGGGCCGAGCATAGGGATGCAGCATGGCCGAGGCGCATCTGCGATGTTGCGGCAATATGAACAAGGGGCGATTCGAGTCATTCACCGACGGCGTGTTCGCGTTCGCGATCACACTCTTGATCTTGGGCATCGCGCTGCCGGCGATGCACGACCCGAGCGAGCGCGACGTTCAAGGAGCCATCCTCTCGCTCTGGCCCAACTTCATCGCGTTTGCACTCAGCTTCGCGGTGATCGGGATCATGTGGCAGAACCATCACGCACTCTTCCGTTTCGTCGAACGGATCGATCGCAAGACCGTCGGCCTCAACTTGCTGCTGCTCTTCGGAACGGTGGTCATTCCGTTCGCCACCTCGACGATCGGCGCGTATCCCACGATGCACGCCTCGACGCTGCTCTACGGCGTCGTGCTGACGTGGTGCTCGACGTCCTACAACCTGCTGCTGGCGCACCTCACCGCTGCCGGCGCCTTCGACGCGACCGTTACGCCGCAGCGGCTCGCGCGAACGGTCTTCGCGTACCGGGTCGGCTGGGCTACCTACGTCGCCGCGACCTTGCTCGCGCTGGTTTTTCCGCTCCTGAGTTTCGCGGCGTACATCGGCATCACGTTCTACTACTACATCCCTCACGGGATCGACGCCGACATCGCATGACCGCGTTCTTTTACGGATTCGGACTTGTGATCGCGCTCGCGATGGCGCTTGCCATCGGAAACGCGTGGGTGCGCGACCACCGCAACGGCGTGTGGACCGTTCCGATGGTGCTCGCGCTGCTCGCCGCCGCCGTCGTTATCGGCCTCGCGATCGGGTGGTCGCTCGTGCAGTACTTCGCCTTCTACAACGCATCCGCGACCTCACGCATGTGAAAGCTAGTGCGCGGGAGCCAGCTCCGGCGCGCTTGGCGGCTGTTCGTCCAAGTGCTCGCTGTGCCTAAAATGCTCGTCGGACGGAGCGACCCACATGTAGACGTTGGGAATCAAAAGGAGCGTGAGCACGAGCGACGAGAGCACGCCGCCGATGACAACGATGCCAAGGCTCGAACGCGAAATCGATCCGGGATCGAGCGCAAGCGCGAGCGGTAAGTTCCCGGCGACCACCGAGAAGCTCGTCATGATGATCGGGCGGAACCGGGTGTGAGCGCTCTCCATGATCGCGTCGAGCTTGCTCCTCCCACGCGTTCGCAGCGTGTTGGCATAGTCCACGAGCAGGATGCCGTTTTTGGTTGCAATGCCGATCAGCAGAATCGTTCCGATCAGCGAGAAAAGATTCAGGGTGCGGTGCGTCAGCACCAGTGCGCTGATCGCACCGATCGCCGCGACCGGAACGGAGAAAATGATGATGAACGGCGAGAGGTAGCTGTTGTAAAGCGCGACCATCAACAAGTAGACCAGAATGACCGAGATGATCATCGAGGTTCCCATACCGACGAGAGCTTGGTGCATGAAGTCTTGTTGGCCCAGCGGCGCCGGCCGCACCGAGATGCTCGGCGGCAGATGCAACGAGGGGATCTTCTTCTCCAGTGCGCCCTCGACGGCGGAGAGCGAGGAATTCGGAGCCACGTTCGAATCGACGTGAATGACGGTGTTGCGATCCGTACGCGTCATGAGCGGCGGGGTAGGCGTCGACTCGAAGGTCGCGATATCGCCAAGGTACACGATCGATCCGTTCGAGGCGCGAATCGGGACGTTTCGCAAGAGATCCAAGTTGGTCTGATCCTGCGGCGGATAGATCACCTGCACTTGCTCGAGGCCCGACGTTGTTTCGAACTGTGTCGCGACGTTGCCGCCGAACGCGGCGCCGGCCGCTTCTGCGGCTTGCCCCACGTCGACGCCGAGCGCCTGAGCCTTCTCGCGATTGAAAATAATCGAAATCTCGGGTGTGAGCGTCGTCCCGCTGCTATTGACGCTGGTCGCCCCCTTGACGCTCTTGAGCGCGTCCAGCACCTTTTGCGCATACGGAGTCGGGTCGCCGCCGGTGAGATCGGTCACGAGGAAGTCGACCGGCTGCGCGTTACCGCCATGGGTTCCGGTCGAGGGAACCACGACGACGCTAACGCCGGCGGGAAACGCGTGCTCCGCGAGCGTTTGGAATTCCTTGACCCAATACGAGGTCGGATGCTTGCGATTGTCTTTCAGCCAGACGTGCACCTGACCGACATTCTGCTGCGACACGAAGCCGCCGAATGAGGCCGCGTACGCGCCCGCCACGGCGGTGTTCGCGAAGATGTCGGGAAAGCCGAGGATCTGCTTTTCGTAGGCGAAGATGCCCTTTTCGACGGTCGTGAGCGGCGTTCCGATCGGATACGCCACTTGGACGTAGATCTCGCCGCGATCGGTCGCCGGAATGAATTCTTCGCCGACGATGCCGAGGGGAATCATCGCGATGGCCACGACGAACGTCGCGAGGCAAAAGATCGCCACCAATTTGCCGTGATCCATAGCCCAGGGCAGCGCCCGCTGCGTGTACCAGGAACGTAGAGCGTCGAAGCGGCTGCCGAACCAATCAACGGCCTTCCACGGTTTCCAGTGGGACTTGAGCGCCCAGAGGCCCGCGAGCGTCGGCGTGACGGTGAACGAGACGAAAAGCGAGGTCAGCGTAGAGATCACCACCACGATCGCGAACTCGGAAAGCTGGCGGCCGACTTGGCCTTGGATGAACGCGATCGGAAAAAACACGACGACGTCCACGAGCGTGATTACGACCGCCGCCGCTCCGATTTCTTCACGTCCGCTCACCGCCGCGTCCTCGGGGCGCTGCTTGAGTTCGGTAAAGTGCCGCTCGATGTTTTCCAGCACGACGGTCGAGTCGTCGACCAGGATGCCGATGACCAGCGACATGCCCAGGAGCGAATCGGTGTCGAGCGTGAGACCCATCAACTTCATCACCGTCATCGCGATCGCGAGCGACGTCGGGATCGAAACGCAGACCACGATCGCGCTGCGCCACGAGCGCAGGAAGAACACCATCGCAAGGCCGGTGAGCAGCACCGCTTCGGAGAGCGTGCGAACCACGATGTCGATCTGCTGCTCGGTAAATTGGGACTGCACGTGAATGACGCGGAACGAGATCTCGGGGAACTGCCGTTCAACCTTGGGCAGGGCGGCAATCACCGCGTTGGACGCGTCGACTTCGCTTGCCTGAGCGGTCTTTTGCATTTGCAGAAAGAGGCCCGGCTTGCCGCTGATGTGCGCAATCTGCAGGCGCGGTTCGTATCCCGAGGTGACCGTCGCGACGTCGCCGATGCGCACGACCGAGTTGCTCGCCGTCCACGGATTGACTTGCCCGGGCAGACTGGAAAGACCGCCGTTGATGTTCGCGACCTGGCCCGGCAGCTCGTTGGTCGAGCTCGTCGAGCCGGAAACGATGATCGGGAGATTTCGCACGTTATCGAGCGTCGTGATATCGCCGCGCACTTCGATCGTCGTTTGACGGTTGGACTCGTAAGCGAAGCCGCCGGGAACGCGTTGATTGTTGCTCGAGACCGTGTTGATGACGTCGTTCAACGTAAGGTTGTTCGCGGCCAACTTGACCGGATCAACCTGAATCTCGTAGGCCGGCGTCACGAGACCGCCCACGTTGGCAAACGAGATGCCCGGCACTTGTTCGAGGGCGGGCGCAATGACGTTCTGCGCGTAGAGCGCGAGTTCACTCAGCGGCAGCTTCTGCGAGTACAGGGCCAGGACGACGACCGTCGATTCGGTTGGATCGTAGAGGTTCACGGTCGGCGGCGTGATGTTCGTGGGGAGGTATTTCTCCGATGCCTGCACGGCCTTGTTGGCCAGAGCGAGGTCGGTCGCCGTGTCCGACTTGATATCGAAGACCGCGCTGATCGAGGCCTGACCTTGCTGCACGACCGAGTTGATCGTCTGCAGGTCTTGCGTCCCGGCGAGGTTTTGTTCGATCGGCTGCACGATCTCGTCGCGCATCTCGGTCACCGACGCGCCGTTGTACTGCACCGAAATGGTGACCGTCGGCTGGCTGACGTCGGGATAGAGCTCTTTGACGATCGTCGCGGTGCTCATAACGCCGGCGAACAACATAATCGAGAGGATGACGAAAACAAGCGTCGGCCGATTGATGAACAGCCGCGTTAGGGAGAATTTCACTGTTTGAATGAAACCTTTTCGCCGTCGCCCACGCTGGCTTGACCGTTACTGAGCACCCGCGTGCCGGGGTTCACGCCGGTGACGACGCTGTGCGTGCCGTCGCTGGCCACCTCGGTCACCGCAATCGTCTTGGCCGTGTCGTCGGTTTGCACGATTTGCACCGCGTCGTGGTTGTCGTCGGTAAAGGCCGTCGTCGGCACCACGACGCCGCGCACGACGGGCAGCGCGACTCCGCCGCTTACCGCCATGCCCGGCCGCAAGCTTTCGCGCGGATTGGGCAAAACGATTTTCACTTGAAATTGGGTCGACCCGGGCTGAATCTCGTTGAGCACGCCGACCACCGTTCCGGTGAACTTCCGGCTGCCGGTGGCGCCATCGGTCTGAATCGTCGCGCTCGCGCCCGCATGAATGCCGGCGATCTGGTCGGTGGATCCGCGCAGTATCGCGTAGATTGGCGAGATCTGCTGAAGCGTGAAGATCTGACGCGTTCCCGGATACTCACCGGGATTGAGGTTCCGGTTCACCACGACGCCATCGATCGGCGAGGTGATCGTGGCCTTCGAAATCGAGACGCGGATTTGCTGCGCTTGCGCGAGCGCCACCGCTTCCTGCGCCTTCGCCTGTGCGACCGAGGACTGCTGCAAACCGGGCGCATTGAGGTTCGAGCCGTTGGCTTGAACCGTCGCCTGCGCACTTTGCACCGCCGCAGTGTCATCGCGAACGGTCGCCTGATCGGCCTCGTATTGCTGCTGCGAGACATAGCCTTGCCGGAAGAGCTGCTCGTCTCGCGCGAGGATGCGCTGGTCGCGCGCGAGGTTCGCCGTCGCGGAGTTCAAGCTCTGGCTCCCCTGCGCGATCGATTCGTTACCGGAATATACCGTGTGGGCCGTGTTCGCGGCGTCGCTTTGCGCGGTCGCGAGATCGGACTGGAGTTGCGCCTGCAGATCGGCGGTGTCGAGCTGCGCGAGCACCTCGCCTTTCGTGACGTGGTCGCCTTCCTGCACGTTGACACTGTCGGCGGGCTCGGAAAGCGTCGATTGAATCGCGACGTTTTCGTAGGGCGCGATCAACCCGGACATCGCCGACGACGGAGCGATCGTGCCGGTCTGGGCGAGGGTCGTCTCGACATACGGCGGCGCCGGCGGCGCGGGATGTTTGGCACATGCGACGAGCGCGATACTAACGAGCCACGGGGAGACCATTCTGGTCGCGCGCGATCCCCAGATAGAGGCGCGTGACTTCATCGTAATTCTGCACTCCGGATGCGACGTGGTTGGTTTTGAGATAAGCATTATAGGTTCGCCACGAAAAGTTGGCGAGGGTGAGGTTGATGTGCCGGCGGTTGCGTTCGCGCAAGGCCGCGAAGTCTTGCCACACGAGTGGGACGAAGGTTTTCTTGGAATACCGGGTCTCCGGCGGAAGGTAAAGGAAGAGCTCGAGCCAGCCCGAGTACTGGACCACCGGATCATTAGACCGGGTACAGCTGACAATTGCCAGAAAATTTGCTTCATCTTCCCTGGCGTATCCGGCGACGTGACTCCACTCGTGAGCCAGGTCGAAGGGGCGCTCGAACCAGAGCAAATCGCTTGCCAGATGCACGTCGAGCGCAAATGGGTTGATGTAGCCGCTCGTTCCGGTCGCCGCCATGAACCCATTGGCGAGGGTCGGCTTGGGGGCGCCCGTGCGCGGCGTCCAGCGGTCGCCGCCGGCTTGGACCACCGGAAGCCACGACGCGTACAGCCCGCTAAGATCAAAGGGTTCGGTGGAACGCGCGTGGGCGAGCGGCGCGAGACGGTTCATCTGCGCGATCGCCCGCGTGCGCAGCGCGTCGACGGCCCGGCGCGTGATGCGAGTTTGATCGTACGCGGTGCGCGCTTCGATCGGCGCGCGGTCGTAGTTCCAGCCCCAGCCGGCTTCAAACCAGAGCGCGTAAAAAGCCGCGATCGCGAGCGCCCCAAGCCAGTCCCGCCGAAGAAGCCGCCAGAGGATGGCCGCTCCGCCGGCGAGCACGACCAGGTCGCCGAGCGACCACGGCAACGCCGAACCGATCGGGAAGAGTGCGTGTTCCCAGTGCGGATACGCGCCGTTGACGTAATTTTGTTCGACCCACAATGAAGAAGGCCGCCACAGCAACGCGGCAATGCCGAGCGCCGTAACGGCCAACTTGAGGATTGTTGCGGGTTTTAGCGTTTGCTGAACTGGAAGCGTTTGCGTGCGCGCTTGCGGCCGTACTTCTTCGATTCCTTTTCACGCGGGTCGCGCGTCAGGAAGCCGCTCTTGCGCAGCACATCTTTGAACGAGGCGTCCATTTCGACGAGCGCGCGCGCGATGCCGTGACGCACGGCACCGGCCTGTCCGGTGACGCCGCCGCCCTGCGCCTTGACGATCACGTCGTAGCGACCGCCGCTCTGCGTCGCCTCGAACGGTTGACGCACGATCTGTTGGAGCTGCGGACGCGGAAAATATTCCTCGATCGGCTTCTTGTTGACGGTGATCACGCCCTGACCCAGCACGAGCTTCACACGCGCGATAGCGCGTTTGCGACGACCGGTGGCCTGAATTTGGCTACTATCCACGTATGCTCCTAAAACAGCGGCTGCGGCTTTTGCGGCTCGTGCGGATGCTCCGCGCCGGCGTAAACTTTCAGACGGCGCAACTGCACGTCGCGCATCTTGTTGGTCGCAAGCATGCCGCGGACGGCCTCCTCTATGAGACGCTCAGGATGCTTGGCGTGCACGTCGCGGGCGGTCTGCTCTTTGAGTCCGCCCGGAAAGCCGCTGTGGCGGCGATAGATCTTCGCGTCCCACTTGTTGCCGCTCAGTTCAACTTTTTCGGAATTGATCACGATCACGTGATCGCCGTTGTCGATGTGGGGCGTCCAGGTCGGCTTGTGCTTCCCGGAGAGGGCGCGCGCAATACGCACCGCGAGCGTGCCCAGGCGCTGCCCGGCCGCATCGACGATGTACCAGTCGGCTTTCGTCTC
>DATKPZ010000181.1:0-4680 GCA_035523815.1 Alphaproteobacteria bacterium | reverse complement strand
TTTTGCGCTGTTCGTCGTTCGCAGTGAAGCGGACGTAGACCGAGGGCGAGACCTTCGGTTCGTATTCGATCTCCGCTTCGGCGAGCGCCGTTTCGTCGTGCACGCACCACAGCGTCGAGCGCAAGCCCTTGTAGAGCTGCTCTTTTTCCGCCAAATCCGCGAGCGCGTTCACGATCGTCGCTTCGAACGACGGGTCGATCGTGCGATAGGGGCGATCGAAATGCCCGAAGGCGCCCGTGCGCTGGCGCGCATCGCTCTGCCGATCGAGCCAAAAGAGCGCGCGCTCCTTGCACTTCTCGCGCAACTCGAGTGGATCGATCGCGTGAAAATCCTTGATCCCGAGGAACTTGAGCGTCTCGAGTTCGATCGGCAAGCCGTGCATGTCCCAGCCCGGGACGAAGTCGGCCCACTTTCCGTCGAGCAGCGCGATCTTCACGAACATGTCTTTGAGCACCATGTTCAAGAAGTGGCCCATGTGCAGCTCGCCGTTCGCATACGGCGGCCCGTCGTGCAGAATCCACGGCCCGTTCTTTCGATTGGCCTCAAGTCGCCGCTCGTAGGTGTGCTGCGTGCGCCACCATTCGATGCGCTCGGGCTCGCGCCGAGGCAGGTCGGCCTTCATCGGAAAGCCGGTCTTGGGTAAACGTAAGGTGTCGCGGTAGTCGCGCTCGACGGTTTCACTCATGGGTCGCGCATCAATTCGCCGAGCACGTCGAAATTTCGTGCCGCAGCGGCGCGAATCTCTTCGACCTTCTCCCGCAGGTCTGCCGCGAGGATGTCGCGCTGCGACATCAGTCGGTCGACCAGCGCGTCGACCGCCGAATCGAGCGGCGCGGGCTTTCCCGGCGTCCACAGCGGATCGAGCGGATAGCGCAGGTCGTCGCATAGCGCGGAGACCTTGGGGTCGTAGGGAATGGCCAGGAACGGGACGGCGAAGCGCGCCGCCAGGATCAGTGCGTGCAGGCGCATGCCGATGACCACGCGCGCGCCGCGCAGAATTGCGGCCGCGCGCGAAAGCCGACATTCCGGCAGCAGCATCGGCGCGCTCTTGCACAACCGGATGATCGTGGTCGAGACTTCCGCGTCGGCTGCTCCGCCGAGCGGAAGAAACGCGACGCGGACGCCGTGCGTCTGCGTGAGCCGGTCGACGGCGCGCGCGATGGCGTGCTGCCCGTCTTTGAGATTGGAAACCTTGCGAACGCTCACGACGGCATACGGCTGCGTCCCGAGCCCTTCGGAAGAGAGGTCGACGTCTTCGGACGGAATGTCGTACAGAAACACCGGGTCGGCCGTCTGTTCGACCGGCGTCTGCGGCAGGAGCGACTGCAGCAGCCGCATCGAGCGCGCATCGCGAACGGTCGCGCAATCGAGGCCACGGCAAAAGCTGCGCACGACGATTCGTCCGAGCAGGTCGAGCGGACCGATCGATTGCGCGAAGATCATTGCCTTGCGCCGCTGACGAATGGCTTCGCGCAAAATTCCCGCGTAGTAGACGACGCTGCGCGCGCTAGTGGCCGTCTGTAAGAGTCCACCGCCTCCCGAGAGCACGATATCCGCGCGACCGATCGCCTCGCGCACGTTGCGCATGCTCCAGCGCGGCGTCGCCTCGACGCCGTACGCCCTCGCGGTCGCCTCCGGCGTGGCCGAAAGCACGTCGAGCTGCATCGAGGGAAAGCGCGCGCGCATCTGAGCCACGATCACCTCCAGCAACGCCTCGTCGCCGAGATTACCGAACCCGTAATAGCCCGAAAGCAATACACGCACGGCGATAGATCCAAATCGTGAGAATGCCGATCAGCGCGCCGATCGCAAGGCCGGTGCCGGTTCGTTGCAGCGAGATGGCGATCGGCGTGTGGAGATGTGAATAGGTATCGAGCACGTCGCCGATGCCCACGCCCGCTCCCAGCGCGAGGAGCCAGCCCACCATGCGTCGATGCGCAAGCGTCAGCGCGGGCAGCACCATGAGCGCCGGGAAACCCACGAGAAACTCTTTGAACCGCGGGCGCACGCTGAGCACGACCGTCAGAACGTGCCGCAGCGCCAGCTCGAAGTGGGACGGCGCGATGTCGCTGTCGTTGCCGCTGCGCATCAAGAGCAGCACGCCCGCTGCGACGATGGCGATCCCGGCGAAGAGCTGGTAGACGCGAACCGGCGCGGCCAGCACGTCGGACGGCCGTTCGACGCCCGAATTGAAGCGCTTATCGAAAAGGTAGAGGCCGAGCGCAATGAGCGGCGGCAGCGCAAGCACTAGGCGCACCCCGCGAAAGCGTTCGATCTCTTCCATGGTGAGCGGGGAGCTCATCACCCCGACGATGACCAGCGCTCCGGCGAGCGTGACACCGAGCGCGAGGAGCGTCCAGCCGAGGCTGCGCACGACCTGATCCGAGAAGCGAGGCGCCGGCTCTTCGCTGCAGGCTTTGGCGATCGAAAGAAACGCGGCCGTCGCGAAGAGGAGCGCCCCCGCGAGCGCGATCATCGAGCGCGCAAAGATGTCGTGGTGGGTCACGATGCCGGCCAGGTAGAGCAGCACCGTCGCGCCGTAGGCGGCGAGCGCAAGATAAAGCCGGTACCATCCGAAGACTCCGAGCAAGAGCACGAAGATCGAGGGAACCGCCAGCGCCGCGAGGCCGACCAGCACGCGATTGTTCCCGTGATACTGCGGAATCGGCGTTGCGCGCCCCAGCTTGAATCCGTGATCTTTCAGCTGGTCCGCGATCTCCTTGACCATCTCGACATTGGACGCTTCGATCGAGAGATTGCCGTCTTGATGCGCCCACGGCCGCAGATAGACCACACGGATGTTGCGTTCGCGAACCCCGAGCACGTATCGCGCGACGACGTCGTCGAGCGTGATTTTATCGAGTTCCGTCTTTGCAATCGCTTGCACGCGCACGGTCTGGCCCTCGATCGCCTTGGCCAGCGTATTGTTTCCCTTTTGAATCTGGCTGTCGTCGTACGTCTCGATCATCCCGAAGTTGAACGGAGGGGCGCCGCGCTTGGCCGCCTCGGCGTTATGCTCTTTGAACACGGCCGCCGCATCATCCAGATGATCGGGATAGCCGAAGACCTGATTGCGCAATCCGAAGAAGATCACCGTCGAAACCTTGCGATCTTGCGCGAGCACGCCGTTGAATGCCGCTTCGATCTGCGGCTGCGCGTAGCGTTCGTCGTTTTGGAATCGCGGGACGAGCAGGAGCCCGAGCCGCTTCGCGAGCGCGATTTGATTTGAGGGAATGCCGAGCGCGGTTGCGTTGAAGTAGTCGATCTGCGTGCGTACTTCGAGAACCCATGGTTTGGAAGCGCGCAGCACGCGCACGGTCTTCGGTTCGAAGTGCAGGGCGAGTTGCTCTCTGAAGCGCGCGTACTCCGCCGGATCGTCGACGATGAGGTAGACGGCGTCGCGCGCGATGCGATGCGAGCGGACGAGCGATTCGAGCAGCGGGTCGGAGAGCGGCGTGATCCGCGCTTGATTCAGCAATGCGCCGCCGGTGGTCGCGTAAGCCCGGCCGTCGTCGCCGACATTTGCGCCCAGCTCCTCGGTGAGGGCGAGCGAGGTCAAGCCGGCGCGGCGAAGCGCGATCAGGAAGGCGGCGGTGTTGTAGTTGTAGGAGCGCGCGAGCTGGACGAAATCGGTGTAGTCCATCGCGATTTCCACGCGCCGCGCCTGCGACTCGGTGTGGACACGAAAGACGGCCACGGTAAGTGAGGCGAGCAATGCGATAAGAAAGATGAACGCGGCATAGCGCGTTTTGGCATCAGGACGGATCACGGGGGAGGGGTGTTCGCGCTGCGGGTGAGTCTACCCCCACAAAACACAAGGGCCCGCGTAGCGAGCCCCTATGCCGTCGCGTATGCGGTTGCCCGCATACCGGGTGTGGGCGACGTCTTTGATACGGACCGGCTCGCAGCGAAATGCCCACGTCGTTTAAACGCTGCGGCGATATATTCCGTACACCTACTGTACCAAACCCCGAACGTCCGCGAAAGCGGTCAGGCTCATTTTTTTACATGCCTTCTAGCCCGGCCAGTGGGGCGGCCGCTTGTCGATGAAGGCCGAAATGCCCTCCTGAGCGTCCTCGAGCAGGGCATTTTGAACCATGACGTCCTTGGTGAAGGCGTAGGCGGCGGATTCGTCCAGCTCGAGTTGCCGGTAAAAGGCTCCCTTGCCCAGCCCCACGACCCGCCGGCTTGCATCGGCAATCTTGGCCGCCAGCGCTCGGGAGGCCGCCTGGAGCTCCTCGGGCGGCACCACGGCGTTGACCAGCCCCCAGTCGAGCGCCGTCGACGCGTCGATCGCCTCGCCGGTCAAGAGCATCTGGAGGGCCCGCTTGCGGCCGACGTCGCGGCTGAGCGCGACCATCGGCGTGCTGCAGAACAGGCCGATCCTTACCCCGGGGGTGGCAAAGCGCGCCTGGGTCGAGGCCACCGCCAGGTCGCACGCGGCGACGAGCTGGCAGCCGGCCGCGGTGGCCAGCGCGCCCACTTCGGCGATGACCGGCTGCGGAATCGTGGCGATCGTCGTCATCAGCGCCACGCACTGATCGAAAATCTCGGTGTACGCCGCTTCGTCGCGACCGCGCAGCTCGCGCAAATCGTGTCCGGCCGAGAAGGCCGGTCCTTCGCCTGCCAGGATGACGGCGCGCACCGAGCGGTCGGCGCCAAGCCCCGCGAGGGCAGCGT
>DATKPZ010000180.1:0-6613 GCA_035523815.1 Alphaproteobacteria bacterium | reverse complement strand
TACAGCGTGCCGTCGGGCGCGACGGCGAGCGCGTTGGGCGATGCGCCGCGTCCCTGCGGTAAACCGACGTCGATTCGCGCGATCACGCGGTCGTTCGAGGTGTCGATCACGTCGATAACGTCCGCATCGCTGCATGCGACGTAGAGCTTCGATCCGTCGTTGGAAAGTGCGAGGGCCGCAGGATGGAGATCGACCGCGATCGTTTGGGACGTTGTCTCGCCGGCGATGTGCGTCACGCTTGCTTCACCGCGATTGGCAACGTAGAAGGAGCGGGACGCGATGGCGATCGCCGCTGGGTGCGATCCGGTGGGGACGGTCGTCATCGGCGTTCCGACCCGCACGAACACGTTGCGCAGGTCCGAGACGGCGTAGATCGCGCCGTTGCTTGCGCGCGCGACCGCGCTGACGTAGGACGCCGCGTGGGTGCTCTGCACGTCGCCGTCCGCGGCGTTGACGGTCTCGACGGCGTCCGTGGTCGCGCCGGGGACGAGCACGCGATCGTTGCCGGCCCACACCGGGGTGCCGAACGCATCTTTGAGCGCGACGACGCGCAGCGTGTGAAGATCGCGGGTGTCGAGAATGCGCAGCGCAGGTGGATTCACGCCGCTCTCAACGACGGCGATCTTGGTGTCGTCGGGCGAGAGCGCGAGCCCTTGCGGCATCGTGCCGGTCGTGCTGACGTCACCGCTGGGGGGCGTGAGCGTCCAGTCGGTGGGAAGCCAGATCGTTCGCGAGGCTGCGGCGCCCAGCGCGCCGCACGCAAGAACCAGGCACGTTGCGAGGATCCGATGTCGATGCATTATCGCTCCATGACGTAACCGAAGAGTGCTCCGAGAATCACCATTGCCCACGCGGGGACCTTAGCATACTGGATTGCGATGAAAGCCGCCAGCGCGGCGATGCCGTCCAGCGGGGTGCGAACCGTGTTCGAGAAGATGGGCGCCACGAATGCGGCCGCGAGCAAACCGACCACGCCCGCATTCGCACCCGCAAGCGCCATACGGAAGTGTCGGCTGCGCGACAAGCGACGGTAGAACGGCGCGACGCCGGCGAGCAAAAAAAATGATGGAGCAAAGATTGCGAGCGTTCCGAGCAATGCGCCGCTCACGCCGAGTGACGAGTGCCACGCGCTCGCGCCCGTATATGACGCGATCGTGAAGAGCGGTCCCGGCATCGCTTGAGCCGCGGCGTAACCCGCGAGGATGGTGGGAGCGTCGACGATGCCCGCAGCGACGGCTTGCGTTTGAAGGAGCGGCAAGACGACGTGGCCGCCGCCGAAGACCAAACTTCCGATTCGAAAGAGCGTGTTCGCAAGGATAGCCGCGTGCGCCGCGCTCGCCGCCCATAGACCGAGCGCAACGAAGGTGCACGCAAAAAGCACGAGCGCGACGATGCCGGCTCGCTGCGAGACGTGCAGATCGAGTCGCGGCTGCGCGAATTCACGCGCGCCCGGAAGCGCCAGTCCCGCGAGCGCGGCGGCGCCGATAGCCAGCGGCGCGACGATCGGAAGCGGCACGAAGAGCACGAGCGCGAGCACGGCAATTGCAAGCACGCAGCGCGCGGGGTCGGGTGCCAGGGAACGGCGCATCGCCACGAGCGCCGCTGCAACGACGGCTACGGCTACGAGCAATAGACCGTGCAGCCAGCCCGCGCCTACGTCTGCGTGCGGAACGGCGAGCGCGAAGAGCGTCATCAGCGCCGCCGAGGGAAGGGTGAAGCCGATCCAGGCGGCCAGCGCTCCGGCTGGACCGGCGCGAAGCCATCCGACCAGCATCCCGGTTTGCGAGCTCGCCGGACCGGGCAAGAGCTGCGTGAGCGCGACACATTCGCCGAACGCCGCGTCGTCGAGCCAGTGCCGGCGCTGAACGAACTCGCGCTGAAAATAGGAAAGATGTGCGACCGGGCCGCCGAACGAGGTGCAACCCAAACGAAGGAAGGTCAGGAAAACGTCCAGGACCTCGCGCATGTTGCGGTATTGGTGCGCCGCCCCCGCAGCGGCAACCTTCGATCCGTTAAGGAGTGTTTAACCGCCGTGGATCTCTCGTCGACGACCGTCTACGCTAACGGCTCGTTCTGCCGTTACGATGAAGCCAAAGTCGGACTGCTCACGCACGGCCTGCAATACGGCACGGGATGCTTCGAGGGCATTCGCGGTTATTGGAGCACACCGGACCGCGAGCTCTATCTCGTGCTGCTGCGCGAGCATTACGATCGTTTGAAAACCTCGGCCAAGATTCTGATGATGACGGTACCGCACTCGGTTGACGAGCTCATCGACATCACGGTCGAACTGTGCGCGCGCAACCGGTTCGAGACCGACATTTACGTGCGGCCGTGCATTTTCAAGGCGGCTGAAGACATCGGCGTGCGTCTGCACAACGTGCCCGACGCGTTCGCCATCATACCGCTGCCCTTTTCGAGCTATCTGGACACGAGCAAAGGCTTGAACGTCTGCATCAGCTCGTGGCGCCGCGCCGATGACACGATGGCTCCGCCGCGCGCCAAGATCACCGGGCTGTACGTGAATTCCGCGCTGGCCAAAAGCGAAGCGGTCACCAACGGATACGATGAGGCGATTCTGCTCTCGCACGACGGCCACGTCGCCGAAGGCTCGGCCGAGAACGTGTTTTTGGTTCGCGGCGGCAAACTGCTCACACCCGACCCTTCGCAGAACGTGCTGGAGGGCTGCACGCGCCGCGCGATCATGGATATCGCCGCCGCGCTCGGTCTGGAAACGATCGAACGATCGATCGATCGGGGCGAGCTCTACGCCGCCGACGAGCTGTTCTTCACGGGAACGGCCGCAGGCCTAGCGCACATCGCGTCGGTCGACCGGCGCACGGTCGGCGACGGTACGATGGGCCCGGTGACGCGCATGCTTTCGGAAGTCTACCAGCGCGCGGTGCACAACCAAGACCCCGGGTGGAGCAGTTGGCTCACCGCCACCTATTCAAACAAAACAAAAGTAACGGCGTAACGAGCTGCTGCGATCGCGCCCCCGACGAGAAGTGTACAACATTTTTCGCCCTCACAGGATGTGAGCTTCCGAACTCGTTCGGCGAAAAATGTGTCCAAGCAGAAAGCCCGCACGATGCGGGCTTTCGAGCGTCTTCACCTCGGGGGTGCGATCGCAGCAGCTAGTTCCCGCCGTTGCTCTCGGCGCCGCCACTATGCCAGTAGCGCAGGTCCGGCGACGTAACCCCGTTCGTTTCGTTGAAGGCTGCGACGCCGACGAGACTGCGCCAGGCCGCCATGCGCGATTCCTGTTGATACGCAACCAGCGAAAGCGAACGAATGAAGGCGCGGCCCATGTCGAGCGAGGGCAGGTGCGTGGTCATCACGGCGATCACGTACGGGTCGTCGCCGTAGACGATGCCGACGTCGTTGAGCGTGTCGAAGAAGCTCCCGGTCTTGTGGGCGATCGCGATGCCTTGCGGCAACGGTTCGGGGAGCAGTGTATTGATCTGATCGCCTTCGAGTATCGAGATCATCTCATTCGATGACCAATCGTCCACGAGCTCGCGCTTGGCCATCAGCGCGAGTAAATGCACCATGTCGGCGGGCGACGACTCGAGCGACTGCCGCACCGACCACGTATCGGTTCGCACGTAGCCGCGCAGGTGCGTTTGGTCCAAGCCGAGATGATTCATCATGCGATTGATGTTGCGCAGACCGACGAGGCGGATCAACATGTTGGTGGCGGTGTTGTCGCTGATGTCGATCATCTTGTCGAGCAACTCGTCGACGGTGTAGGTGCTGCCAACCGGCGCATCGCAGAGTTCGCCCGAGCCGTAATCTTTGTCCGACTCCAGCAGTGTCACGCGTCGATCGAGTTGGAAGCGGCCCGCTTCGAGCTGGGCGAAGACTTCGACCATCACCGGAACCTTGATCGTCGATGCCGCCGGCATCACCGCGGCGGCGTTATAGCCGATGTGGTAACCGGTCGCGAGGTCCATGACTTCGACGGCGCTCGATGCGGGGAAGCGCACGACCATCCGGTGGAGGTCGGCGCGAAGTGATTGCATCGGAGGGGGGACGAGCGTCGCCTGCGCGGGTGCGAATACCCCAAGAAAGAGCATCAGCATTCCCGCGATAGTGGCAATGACATAGCGTACTGCCTGAGAATCGCCCACGTTGCTCGCAGTATATCACACGCTGCAACAGTTTTTCTGTGATCGCTAGAACGGGACGCCGTCCGCAGCGGGGGCGCGGACGCGCCCGGTGACGCCGGCGAGTGCAACGAGCGCGGCAATGTATGGAAGCGCCTGCATTGCGCCGGCCGGAAGCCACGCGATCTGGCCTTGCAAGACAAACTGTAAAGCTTCGAAAAATCCGAAGACGACGCAGGCCACGGTCGCGCCGAGCGGATGCCATCGCCCGAAGATCACCGCGGCAAGCGCGATGAAGCCGCGCCCTGCCGTCATGCCGTCGGAATAGAGATTGAGTTCGCCGATCGAAAGAAACGCGCCGCCGAGTCCGGCAAGGGCCCCGCTGATGACGACGGCGTACACGCGAAGCGCAAGCGGGTTCAGCCCAGCCGAAACGACGGCGCTGGGATTTTCGCCCGACGCCCGGATCCGTAGTCCCCAGGGCGTGCGATACAGCACCCATTGAAGCATCACCGCGAGTGCGAATGCGAGCGCGATCAGTACCCAGTATGCGCGTCCTAGGCTTGCAACCTGGACGCTCGCGCCCGGCTGATTGAAGATGACGACCAGGCCGTAGGCCGCGCCGCCGGCGCAGATGAGATTGATGCCGGTTCCCGCCACGATCTGGTCGACCTTGAACCGCGTTGCTGCGAACGCGAGCAGATAGCCGAAGAGCGCGCCCGCCGCGATCCCCGCGAGCAATCCCAGCACCGGGCTGTGCGTTGCATAGGAGCCGAGGACCGCGAAAAATGCTCCCGCTGCCATCATGCCTTCGAGCCCGATATTGATGACGCCTGACCGTTCGGAGATCACGCCGCCGAGCGCGGCGTAGATGATCGGCGTCGCTTTGATCAAGGTAAGCACGGCGAGCGTGACGATCAACTCGTTCATGCGCCGCCTCCTTCGACGCGGGTTGCTACGTAACGGCGGGCCGCGAGGACGAAAATGATCAGGCCCTCGATCACATGGATGGCGTCTTTGGGAACTTGTGCGCTTGCCTGCATGGCAAGACCGCCCGACTCGAGGATGCCGAAGCCGAAGGCTGCGACGCAGATCCAAAGGGGCTGCAAATCGCCGACCAGCGCGACCGCGATCGCCGTAAAGCCGTAGCCCGGCGAGAGTTGCGTGTTGAAGCGGTGCAGCTCGCCGGCCACGATGGTCGCGCCGCCCAATCCCGCGATCGCGCCTGAAAGCGTGAGCGCAAGCCAGGTAATTCGCGCGATGTTGATGCCGCTGCGCCGTGCGGCTTGCGGCGCTTCGCCGCTCGCGCGCAGATCGTAGCCGAAGACGGTTCGCGAGAAGGTCCACTGTAAGATCGCCGCAAGCACCAGCGCGAAGAGCACGGCAATCGAAAGGCGCGTGCCGGGCAGCAACGTGGGCAGCCAATACTTCGGATCCAGCCATGCGGTCTCGGCGCCGGCCGCAAGCGGGCCTTTGAGCGGACCGCTCACCAGTTCCAACGCAAGATAGGCGGCCACGAAGTTGAGCATCAGCGTCGCAATGATCTCGTTCGCGCCAAATCGTGCTTTCATCCAGCCGGCGATGGCGCCCCACACGCCGCCGCCGATCGCGCCCGCGACCAGCATGAGCGCGATGCCGATCGGTCCGGGAACCGAAAGCGCGGCGCCGAGCGCGCCGGCGAAGAGCGCGCCCACCAGCAGCTGACCCTCTGCCCCGATGTTGAACAGCCCGGCCCGAAACGCCAGGCAAATTCCGAGTGCCGGGAAGAGCAGCGCCGTCGCCGCCACCAGCGTCTCGCCGATCTCGTTGCGGCCGCCCAGCGCGCCGACGATCAGCGCGGTGAATCCATCCACCGGGCTGGTTCCCGCGGCGACCATCGCGAGCGACATCAAGACCACGAGCAGCGTCACCGCGCCGAGCGGGCCGGCGATGATGCGTACCGGGCGCGTCATGCCGAGCCTGCCATCAGGCGGCCGATGACCGCGCGATCGAAGGCGTCACGCTCGAAACCGCCCAGCACGGCGCCGCGATACATCACGACGACGCGATCGGCGAGCGCCAGAATCTCGTCGAGTTCGAACGAGATCAAGAGCACGGCCGCGCCCCGGTTGCGCGCTTCCATGAGGCGCGATTGCACGAGCGCGGCAGCACCGACGTCGATGCCGCGGGTCGGATTGTAGGCCAAAACGAACTCGGGCTTGTCGATCAGTGCGCGTCCGACCACGAGTTTTTGTTGATTCCCACCGGAGAGCGTGCGCACCGCGACGTCGACGGAGGGCGTACGGATGTCGAGCTGCTCCGCAATAGCGAGTGCCTCGGCGCGCGCACGCGAGCGATCCAGCTCGAGCCCGCGCCGTGCCTGTGGACGATGCTGACGACCCAGCAACGTATTTTCGACGAGCGACCAATTCATCACCAGCGCTTCACGTTGCCGATCTTGCGGAATGATGCCGATCGTGCCGGTTCGCTCGATCGTGCCCCGGTACTCGATCATGCCGGCGAGA
>DATKPZ010000179.1:0-3388 GCA_035523815.1 Alphaproteobacteria bacterium | reverse complement strand
CCGAGCTGCGCGCGGCGGCCGAGCGCGCCCGCACCGTCGATCCGATTACGACAATTCTCGCCCGGGTCGATGCGCTTGCGATGCGGAAGATTCGCGCGTGACCTCGGTAGGCGAGCAAGGCGCAAAAACCTGGCATTTTGTTGGCATCGGCGGGATCGGCATGAGCGCGATCGCGCGCATTTTGCTGGCGCGCGGGCAATGTGTTTCGGGCTCCGACGTGAAGGAAACGCCGTTGATCGCGCGCCTGCGCGAAGAAGGCGCTGGCGTGACGATCGGCCACGATGCAGCGAACGTCGATCGCGCGCACACCGTGATCGTCAGCTCGGCGATCGACCGGCGCAATCCGGAATATGCTGCCGCGCAGCGGCGCAACCTCCCGCTGTTGCATCGCGGTGAGATGCTGGCCGAACTGCTGCGCAATCGCAGCGGCATCGCAATCTGCGGCACGCACGGCAAGACCACCACGACCGCGATGATCGCCGCCGTGCTGCGCGCGGGCGAGGTGGATGCGAGTCTGGTGCTTGGGGGCATCGACGGCGCACTGGGCACCAACGCCTGGGACGGACGCTCGCCCTGGTTCGTCACCGAAGCCGACGAATCCGATGGATCGTTTGCGCTGCTCGATCCCAAGATCGCGATCCTCACCAACATCGAGAACGATCATCTGCAGAGCGACGACGAGTTGCCGCAACTCGTGCGCGCGTTTGAAGAATTCTTGCGCAAACTCCCGGAAGACGGGTGCGCGATCGTCGGCGTTGATGATCCGCTCGCCGCGTCGCTGGTCGAGCGGGAGCGCCGCGCGCGCACGGTGACGTTTGGTCTCGGTCCGCGGGCCGACGTACGCGCGAGCAACGTGCGTTCGCAGGGCCTGGGCATGTCGTTCGACGTCATCGCCGGCGACGTGTGCCTGGGCACCGTCGAGCTCAATGTGCCCGGCGCGATCAACGTGCAGAATGCGCTTGCGGCCGTCGCGGCCGCGCGCGAAGTCGAGGTTCCGTTCGTGCGCATCGCCGAAGGGCTCAATGCGTTTCGCGGCGTGCGTCGCCGCTTCGACATTCTGGTGCGCACCGATCGCATGGTGCTGGTCGATGACTACGCGCATCATCCAACCGCGGTGCGCGCGACGATCGCGGCGGCGCGCCAATATCATCGCGGTCCGGTGGTCGTCGCGTTTCAACCGCATCGCTACACGCGCACGGCGTATCTCGCGCGCGAATTCGCCGATGCGCTCAAGGGCGCCGACCGCGTCTTTCTCGCGCCGGTCTACGCCGCTTCGGAGCCGCCGATTCCCGGCGTCTCTGAGCGCTCGATCGGCGAACCGCTCGCCGCACTGGGGACGCGCGTCACCTACGTGAGCCGCGTGGACGATCTGGAAGAGCGTCTCTTAGAGGAAGCGCCGCGCGGGGCGCTCGTGCTCATGCTCGGCGCCGGCAACA
Source organism: Alphaproteobacteria bacterium (assembly GCA_035523815.1). Lineage (GTDB taxonomy): Bacteria > Vulcanimicrobiota > Vulcanimicrobiia > Vulcanimicrobiales > Vulcanimicrobiaceae > Aquilonibacter. The sequence goes on along the minus strand of DATKPZ010000179.1, from coordinate 1,952 downwards.
TCACCGACGTGGCCGCGCGCCTGGCGCAGCGCTCCAACGAAGCCGACGTCAAAGTCTCGTGAGTTTGACGAACGCTCTCGCGACGGCGCCGCTGCTCACGGTCGAAGATCGGGCGGCGCTGCTCGAGACGTTCGGCGAGCGGGTGCGGTTCGACGAGCCGCTTGCGCCGTACACCTCGTGGAAAGTCGGCGGTCCGGCCGATGCCTTGGCCGTTGCGGAAGACGAAGACGAGGTCGCGCAGGTGATGGCGCTGTGTTTCAAGCGCAAGCTGCCGTGGTTCGTGATGGGCAGCGGGAGCAATATGCTCGTCGGCGACGGGGGAATACGCGGCATCGTGCTGCGCTTGGGCGGGTCGTTTACTTCGGTTGAGGCGCGCGTCGAGGGCGAGCGTGTGCTCGTCGACGCTGGTGCATCGGCGAAGATGGAAACCGTCACGGCGCGCGCGGCGTCGCTCGGTGCGGTCGGGATCGGCTCGCTTGCCGGCATTCCCGGGACCGTCGGCGGCTCGCTGCGCATGAACGCCGGCACGGATCGCGAGATGGGCGATTTCGTGAGCGAGATTCTGGTGCAGAGTCCGGTCAAGCCGAAGCCCCACGCGATCGCGGTGCAATATTTCTATCGCCACACGACGCTCGCGCGCGACGCGATCGTGGCGCGCGTGCACCTGGCCTTCGAGCGCGGCGATCCCAAAGCGGTGCGCGAGGAGATGCAGGCGCGCTTGGTGCGCCGCAAGAGCACGCAGCCCGTCGCGCAGCCGAACGCCGGTTCCTGTTTCCGCAATCCCGAGGGCGATCGGGCCGCGCGACTGATCGAAGCGGCCGGGGCTAAGGGATGGCGGGTCGGTGGTGCGGAAGTCTCCATGCTCCACGCCAACTTCATCAACAACGTCGGAGGAGCCAGCGCCAAGGACGTCGCGACGCTTCTTGCTCGCGTTCGCCGGACGGTGTTCGAGAAATTCGACGTGGAATTGCAATTAGAAGTTCACTTGGTCGGTGTGTTCGTCGATGCGACGTAAGCGAGATCATGCAGAAGAACGCTAGAGTAGCAGTTGTTATGGGCGGGTCGAGCGCGGAGCGCGAGATCTCTATTCAAACCGGCGCCGGCGTCATGCGCGCGCTGCAGTCGCTCGGCTACGACGCGCAGTCGCTTGACTACGATTCGCGCTTTCTCGAAGCGATTCGGGAGATCGCGCCCGATGTGGTGTTCAACGCGCTGCACGGACCGGGCGGCGAAGACGGGCACATCCAAGCGCTGCTCGATTTTCTCGGCATTCCGTACACCGGCAGCGGCGTGGAAGCCTCGGCCCTCGCGATGGACAAGCACCTCACCAAAAAGTTGCTCGCCGCCGAAGGGCTGCCCACCGCCGCGTGGGACATCTTCGACCTCTCGGGCGGCACGCTGCCGCTTCTACCCGGGTCGCTCGACCTTCCGCTCGTGATCAAGCCGCGCTTCGAAGGAAGTTCGCACGGCGTCGCGATCGTCAAGACGCACGAGCAGTGGACCAGTTCCATGCTGGCAGCCGCGAAAACGTATTCGGAGATCATGGCCGAGGAATATCTCGACGGGCGCGAGTTCACGGTCGCGATTCTCGGTGAAGAGGCGCTTCCCGTCGTCGAGATACTCCCGAATGCGGACGAATTCTATACCTTCGACGCGAAATACTCAGCCGGAGGGAGCACGCACATCGTGCCCGCGCAGATCGACGAAGATCTCGCCGCGCGTCTGCAGATGATTGCGCTCTCGGTGCACCGTTTGCTTGGACTGCGCGATTATTCGCGCACTGATTTCATCGTGACCAAAGAGGGCCGCCCGCAGATTCTGGAGATCAATACGCTCCCCGGTCTCACCCCAACGAGCCTCGTGCCCGACGCCTGCGCAGCCGTGGGAATTTCGTTTGAGGCGCTCGTCGACCGGCTCGTGGGATATGCGCTCGCCCGCCGCGACGTGAGGGA
>DATKPZ010000178.1:0-3531 GCA_035523815.1 Alphaproteobacteria bacterium | reverse complement strand
GGCGTCTACTACAGCCAAGACGTCGACACGAACGCGCGCCCGACGTACAACGCGACGATCATTCCGAACCGCGGCGCCTGGATCGAGTTCGAGACCGATAACGGCACGAAGAACGACGAGACCGAGGGCACGATCGGCGTTCGTATCGACAAGAACCGCAAGATCTACGTCTCGACCTTCATTCGCGCCCTTTCGCGCCCGGATCTCGGTTTGAATTGGGAGAGCGATGAAGCCATTCTCGCGCTCTTCAACAATTCGCCGCTGGTTCAGAATTCGATCGACAAAGACAAAGATATCAAGACGCGAGAAGACGCGCTCAAGGAAATCTACAAGAAGCTGCGTCCGGGCGAGCCCGAGAACGCGGAAAACGCCGAGAAGCTGCTCGAGTCGCTGTTCTTCGACGAGAAGCGCTACGATCTCGCAGGCGTCGGCCGGTATAAGCTCGGCGGCAAGTTCCACTACCGGATCGAGAATCCCGACGTTGACGAACGCATCACGACGCCGACCCTTCAGATCAACGAGTACGCCGGACTCGAAGAGCCCTCGATCGATGTGAAATGTCTCACCCGCTCGGACATGATCGCGGTCATCCGCCGCTTGATCAAAGTCGCGACGGGCATCATTGCGAAGGACGACATCGATCACCTCGGCAACCGCCGCGTGCGTTCGGTCGGCGAGCTGCTGCAGAACCAATTCCGCGTCGGCTTGCTGCGACTCGAGCGTGTGGTGCGCGAGCGCATGACCGTTCAAGATATCGAAACGGTCACGCCGCAAGCGCTCATCAACATTCGTCCGGTCGTCGCCGCGATCAAAGAGTTCTTTGGCTCCTCGCAGCTCTCGCAGTTCATGGACCAAACCAACTCGCTGGCCGAACTGACCCACAAGCGCCGCCTCTCGGCTCTCGGGCCGGGCGGTCTGTCGCGCGAACGTGCCGGCTTCGAAGTTCGCGACGTCCACCACTCGCACTACGGCCGCATCTGTCCGATCGAAACGCCGGAAGGCCCGAACATCGGCTTGATCGGCTCGCTCGCGACCTACGCGCGCGTCAATAAGTTCGGCTTCATCGAGACGCCGTACCGCGTCGTGCAAGAGGGCCGCGTGACGGATGAGATCATTTATCTTACCGCCGATCGCGAAGACGAATACATCATCGCTCAGGCTAACACGCCGGTCGATGACGCGGGACTCATCACGTCGGATTCGGTCGTCTGCCGCTACGCGGAAGAGTACATCGAAGAGCCGGCGCTGCGCGTGCAGTTGATGGACGTGTCGCCCAAGCAAATCGTCTCGGTCGCCACCGCGCTTATTCCGTTCCTCGAGCACGACGACGCCAACCGCGCGCTCATGGGCGCGAACATGCAGCGTCAGGCCGTGCCGTTGCTTCGCCCGGATGCGCCGATCGTCGGCACCGGCATGGAATACCGCGCCGCCAAGGACTCGGGATCGCTGATCGTTTCGAACGTCGGCGGGACCGTCGCGGCGGTCGACGCAAAGGGCATCACGCTCCAGCTCGACGACGGCACCTCGCAGGTCTTCGATCTGCTCAAGTTCGTGCGCAGCAATGCCGGCACGTGCATTAACCAGCGCCCGATCGTCGAACTCGGCGAACGCGTCTCGGCGGGTCAAGTACTCGCCGACGGTCCGTCGTCCGATGAAGCGGAACTCGCGCTTGGCCAGAATGTGCTGGTCGCGTTCATGCCGTGGGAAGGCTACAACTACGAAGACGCGATCCTGATCAGCGAACGCATGGTCAAGGAAGACCGCTTCACCTCGATTCACATCGAGGAGTACGAGTGCGAAGCCCGGGACACCAAGCTTGGGCCCGAAGAGATCACGCGCGACATCCCCAACGTCGGAGAGGACGCGCTCAAGGATCTCGACGAGCGCGGCATCATCCGCATCGGCGCGGAAGTTCGCCCGGAAGACATCCTCGTCGGTAAGGTGACGCCGAAGGGCGAGACGGAGCTGACGGCGGAAGAGCGGCTATTGCGCGCCATCTTCGGTGAGAAGTCGCGCGAAGTTCGCGACACGAGCCTCAAAGTTCCGCACGGCGAAAAAGGCAAAATCATCGACGTCAAGGTGTTCTCCCGCGAGAACGGCGACGAGCTTTCGCCCGGCGTGAATCACCTCGTGCGCGTCTACGTCGCGCAGAAGCGTAAGATTCTTCAGGGCGACAAGATGGCCGGACGTCACGGCAACAAGGGCGTCATCGCCAAAGTGCTGCCGGAAGAAGACATGCCGTACCTCGAAGATGGTACGCCGGTCGACATCGTGCTCAACCCGCTGGGCGTTCCCTCGCGCATGAACCTCGGCCAGATCATGGAAACGCACCTGGGCTGGGCCGCGCGCATGCTCGGTATGAACGTCGCAACGCCCGTCTTCGACGGCGCGCACTCTGAGGACATCGCCGAGTGGCTGCAGGACGCGGGCATGGCGCCCGACGGCAAGACCTGGCTGCGTGACGGCCGCTCGGGTGAACGTTTCTCGCGCCCGATTACCGTCGGCATGATCTACATGCTCAAGCTCGCGCACTTGGTCGACGACAAGATCCACGCGCGTTCGACCGGACCGTACTCGATGATCACGCAGCAGCCGCTGGGTGGTAAGGCGCAGTTCGGCGGCCAGCGCTTCGGCGAAATGGAAGTCTGGGCGCTCGAAGCGTACGGCGCGGCCTACACGCTGCAAGAGCTGCTCACGGTCAAGTCCGACGACGTCGTCGGACGCGTGAAGACCTACGAAGCGATCGTCAAGGGTGAGAACGTGATGGAACCGGGCGTTCCGGAATCGTTCAAGGTCCTGATAAAGGAACTCCAGTCGCTCGCACTCGACGTCAAGGTGCTCACCGAGAACCGTGAAGAGATCGACGTGCGCATGCAAGACGACGACCTGGGTGAACGCGAGCGTCAGGAGATCGGTCTTCTGATGGGCGACGATCAACCGGTTCCGTCTCAGACGCAGGTCGCGGCACGCGAAGTGCTGGCCGAGGCGGCCGCCGCCGAGGGAATCGGCGATCCGACCGAAGTCGAGGACCCTGAAGCGGAGTTGGAAGAGGAAGAGGAAGAAATCGACGACAGCAAGCCGCTGGACGCAACGATTACGCTCCCGACGCCGCCCCCGTTACCGGTCCGCGAAGCCGAATCCGACGAGATCTTCACCCCCGAAGAAGAAGCCGAGGACGAGGAAGTCGAGGGTGTCCAGGGTTACGAAATCGAGGAAGAGGACGAAGATTCGTACGAGGAAGAGAAGCCGTACGAAGACGAGGAAGAGGAAGCCCCGTACGTCGAGAACCCGCAAGAAGACGATTTCTAAGCACCTCTCGGAGAAGCCTGAGAAATCGATGGCTCGGCCGCTTGGCCGGGCCATCGTCTCATAACGGGAACCGCGCCTCTCGATAATGAACAACGCAAGCGTGCGGACCTTCGCGCCGCGGTCACTTCGCTCACAGCAAACGGCGCTGTATGTCGCCGGCTTTTTGATTTTGTGGCAGGCCGTCGACGCCCTCACCGAATGGCTCTTCGCCGGCGGCGGCGC
>DATKPZ010000177.1:0-4659 GCA_035523815.1 Alphaproteobacteria bacterium | reverse complement strand
AGAGACGTACGAAGTGGTCGAAGCCATCGAAGCGGAGGACCTCGACGCCCTGTGCGAAGAGTTGGGCGATCTTTTGCTGCAAATCGTCTTTCATTCACAGCTCGGCTCAGAGACCGGAAAATTCACCGTCGCCGACGTGGTTGACGCGCTCTCGAACAAGATGGTGCGGCGCCACCCGCACGTCTTCGGCGACGCCGTGATCGAAGATGTCGATTCGCAGTGGCGCAGTTGGGAAACGCTCAAGGCGCAAGAGGCGACCGGAAAAAAACGCAAGAGCCGGCTCGAAGGCATCCCGCGGCATCTCGGCGCGCTGCAGCGCGGGCAGCGCATGCAAGAGAAAGCCTCGCGCGTCGGCTTCGATTGGCCGAACATCGGCGGCGTACTCGACAAACTTCACGAGGAACTCAGCGAACTGGCCGAGGCGCAGCGCCTCAAGGCGGACGACCCGCACGTGCGCGAGGAGCTCGGCGACGTGCTCTTCACCGTCGTCAATCTTTCACGCGCGCTGGGGATCGACGCGGAGACGGCGATGCGCGAAGCCAACGAAAAATTCTACCGGCGCTTTGCCTTCATGGAAGAGCGCGCCGCGGCGAGCGGCAAGTCCCTTTCCGATCTCTCGCTCGATGAACTCGAGGAATTGTGGCAACTGGCGAAGACCCAAGCAGCATAACCGCGCTCATTCGCCTGCGAATGAGCGCGCACGACGCCCACTATGGCGGAAACTTGGTCGACGGCGCGCGTATGCTCGCGCTCTTCGGCGACGTCGCGACCGAGCTATTGATCCGCCTGGATGGAGACGAGGGCCTCTTCGTCGCCTACGACAAGGTCGAATTCCTCGCGCCGGTCTACGCCGGCGACTACATCGAAGCGCGGGGCCGGATCACGCGCGTCGGCAACACGTCGCGCGCGATGGAGTTCGAAGCCCGCAAAACGATCGTCGCCCGGACCGACGTGAGCGAGAGCGCCGCGGATTTTCTCGACGAGCCGATCCTCGTCTGCCGCGCGAGCGGCACGTGCGTGACGCCAAGGGACAAAAAGCGCATCTAGCCTCTTGTCATCCCGAGCGTAGCGAACGCAGTGACCGCAGTCGAGGGACGCACCACGACCCGCTGCCCTCGAAGGCTCGAAGTTTTGCGCCATTCGCAGGATGCGAACTTCCTTTAGCCGTGGCGCAAAACTCGCGCAGCAGGAGCGGCACACGACGTGCCGCGACGAGCGTCTTCGAGGGCAGCGGGTCGCTGTGCGTCCCTCGACTCCGCTTCGCTGCGCTCGGGATGACAGGATGCTACGCTCGGGATGACGCGCGTTACACCAGTCGCTCGTGCGTGCGCTTTTTCCAGAAGAATTCGTAATACGTGAACTGCGCGCAGAGCATGAAGCAGTAGTACGCCGGGTAGCCGACCCACACGCCGGGCAGTCCAAAATAGCGCATACAGAAGTAGGCCACCGGCACTTCGATCAGCCAAATTCCGATCAGTCCGTTGATCGTCGGCACGAGCACGGTGCCGCTGCTGCGCATGACGCCGCTGACCACCGCGCTGTTCCCGAAGATCAAGTACGACCAGAGCGTGATCATCAACAGCTCGTGCGCCACCTGCACCGTCGGGAGATCGGTGATGAACAACTGCAGCAAGGGCGTTGCAAGCAGGTAACAGAGCAGCACGAGTATTCCGCCGACGGCGTAGTTCAGCGTCACCGCCGAACGGATCACGCTCCCGAGCTTGTCCTCGCGGCGCGCACCAATGCACTGGGCGCCGAAAATCGACGCGGCGATGCCGATTGAGATCGCCGGGAACTGCACGTAGTTGACGATTTGGTTGACCGCGCCGTAGGCGGCGGTCGCGCGCGGCCCGTAGTGGTTGACGAAACTGATGATCGCAATCTCGGCGAGCGAGACCATGATGACCTGAATGCCGGTCGCGACGCCGATGCGGATCACGTTCCACAGGATCATCGGGTCGACGATCATGTCGCGCGCCATCTCGAGATCGAATCGCAGCGGGCTGCGCCGGCGCGCCAGCAGCACGAGCAGACCGATCAGACCGACGCCGTTCGCGATCATGCCCGAGACGGCAGCACTTACGACGCCGAGATGCGGCAGACCGAACCAGCCTTGAATGAACGCGGGCGTAAAAAAGACCGCGAGCACGGAGCTCACGATCAAAAAGTACAGCGGGGTCTGCGAGTCGCCGACGCCGCGCAAGAACGTCGTATAGACGAGATACGGAAAGATGATCGGCGCGGTGAGAAAGATCACCCGGACGTAGGCGTCCGACTGCGCGAGAATCACTGCGGGCGTACCGAGCGCTTTGAGCATCCACGGCGAGACCAGCGTGCCGACGATCGCGACGATGACCGCGAACGCCATCGTCGCACCGAGAACCGTTCCCGCGACCTTCTTGACCCGGTGCTCGTCTTTCGCGCCGTAGGCTTGACCGATCAAAACCGTGCTTCCGCTCGCGATGCCGATGAGGAACGAGAACAGCAAAAAGACGACGGGGAAGACCGCTGATACCGCGGCCAGTGCATTGACGCCGATCATTCGGCCGAGGAAGATCGACGCAAACGTCTGCGAGGCCGATTGCAGAATATTGCTGATCATGAGCGGTATCAAAAAGACCAGCAAGATCTGCCACATGGGCTTGCTCTCGTCAAAAATGTTCACGCCCATGCGCCGAGCGGGATTCCCCTGTGACATAAGCCCTACAGCTTGGCACGCCGGCCGGAAACTCCCGCCGAACATTGCTTTTTCTTCATCGGATCGTGGTAAGCTAGGGCATTGCGATGCGGTTAGATAAGTTTATGAAGGTGGCGCGTCTTTCGAAGCGGCGCAGCGAAGCACATGAAGCGCTCGAGCACGGACGCATTACCAAAGACGGGAAGCCGCTCAAGCCGGCGTACAACGTCAAACCCGGAGACGTGCTCGAAATTCACTACGCGACCCGTTACGTCACGGTGCGCGTCCGCGAGGTTCCGCTGCGCATGACCCCCGGGGTAAAGGCCTCCGAGCTCTACGAAATCGTCGAGACGCGCCAAGACGATCCGGCGCAATGGGTGTAGCGCACCATGGCCGTCTCCATCTCCGCCGACACCAAGGACGCTCTGGCCCGTGACATCCCGCAAGCCCCGCATTGCCGGTCGGCGCTGATCACCGGCCTCGCGCTATACGGCGCGAACAGCGCGCGCAGCGTCTTTATCACGCACCGCAACTCGATCGCCCGCCTCTTTTGGTCGTTACTCGACGATCGCAAGTCGCATCCGATCGAGAGCCGCGCGGCAACGCGCCTTGCACGATTGCCGACCTTCGCGATCTCGCTTCCATCCGCGCTCCGAACGATTCCGCCCAAACCGACGCTCAAGTGCGACCGCTTGATGGAGATTCGCGCCGCCTTTCTCGCGTGCGGATCGCTTGCCGCGGGCGCGCACGGCTACCATCTCGAGTTCGTCTTGCCCGCGCGTGAGCTTTCCGATCGCTTGGTGTGGATGCTGCGCAGCACCGGCCGCGCCCCCAAACATACGACGCGAAAGCGTCGCGACGTGCTCTACTACAAGGACTTCGAAGCGATCGTCGACGTGCTTACGATCATGGGCGCCTTCGCCGCGGTCCTGCATCTCGAAGACGTGCGCGCGCTGCGCGAAACGAAGAACCGCATCCACCGCTTGGTCAACACCGAAGCAGCCAACCTCGAGCGCGCCGCCGCGGCGGCCGCCGCCCAACGCCGCGTGATCGACTACGTGGAAAGCGCCTTCGGCCTTGCCGCGCTCTCGCCGCCCTTGCGCGAGATCGCCGAGCTGCGCCTGGCCCATCCCGACGAGTCCCTGGCGGAGCTGGGCGCCCGCTGCAATCCGCCGATCGCCAAGCCCACGGTCTCGAGCCGCTTGAGCGCGCTGAGCCGGCTCGCGGCGCGTCTACGCAGCGGCAGGGCCTCCTGAGCTGCGCCCGGTAGATGCGAGGGCTATGCGAATCGGGATAAACGGCTTCGGCCGCATCGGACGGAACTTTGCCAAGGCGCTGCTCGAGCGTCACCCCGGCGTCGAGATCGTCGCCGTCAACGATCTCACCAGCCCCGCCGAGTGCGCTCACCTCTTCAAGTACGACAGCAACTACGGCACCTATCCCGGCGAGGTGACCGTCGACGGCGACGCGATCGTAGTCAGCGGCAAGCGCATCAAGGTGCTCGCCGAACGCGACCCGGGCAAGTTGCCCTGGAAAGCGCTCGGCGTCGACGTCGTCATCGAATCGACCGGCCTCTTTACCGATGCGGAGAAGGCGCGCGCGCATATCACCGGCGGCGGAGCGCGTAAAGTGATCATCTCCGCGCCGGCCAAAGGCGAGGACGTCACGCTGGTGCTCGGCGTGAACGAGAACACGTACGATCCCGAGAAGCACAACATCATCTCGAACGCTTCGTGCACGACCAACTGCTTGGCGACCGCCGTCAAGCCGCTCGTCGACCATTTGGGTTGGGTCAAGGGGTTCATGACGACGATTCACTCGTACACGAACGACCAAGTCATCCTCGACGCGCCGCACAAAGACATCCGGCGCGGACGTAACGCCGCAACGAACATCGTGCCGACGAGCTCGGGCGCGGCGAAGGCGCTCTACCTGACGATCCCCGAAGTCAAAGGCACGTTCGAAGGCTTTGCGCTACGCGT
>DATKPZ010000176.1:0-7666 GCA_035523815.1 Alphaproteobacteria bacterium | reverse complement strand
CGAGCAAGACGCGCTGCGAGAGCGAGGGTACGTCCTTCCCGTCGTGCGTGATGCCCAGGCGCATCGCGAAGCCGTAGCTCGCCTGGTAGTAGAGCGTGCCGTCGACGTCGATCGGATGGTTGACGCGCACCGTCATGGGCGCAGGTATGCCGTTGTTTCCGGTGACGGTCACGTGCGAAACATAATCCGTCGGCTGATAGACCATGCCGCCTTTGGTGAGCACCGGCGTGATCGTGTATCTGAACCGCTCGAGGTGCAAGATCGCCTTGGTCTGCGGAATTTGCACCGATTGTCCGGTGACGACGACGGTCTCGCCCGAAAAGCCCCGGGCCCAGTAGAGCGTGGTCCCCGCGGCGATGATCACGAACCCGATATGCGCCACGAGCACGCCGCGGCGCGCCCAGTTGTGCTTGTCGGCGAAGGTCCACTCGGTCCCGTCGAATTCGCGTTTGCGCAGCTGCCAGCCGCGCGAGCGAAAGAAACGTTCGATGCGCCCGCGCACGCCGGCCTCGTCGCCGTCTACCTCGACGCTCGCGTGCAGCGGAATCTTATCGATCTTCACGGGTCGCAGCGGCGGGAGGCGCGCCGGAATGACGCGCTTGAAGGTGCAGACCGTGAGCGAGAGCAGAATCAGCCCGACGATCCCGACGTACCACGGCGAGTGATAGATATTGTCGAAACTCAGGCGCACGATCGCGCGCGCGATCGGTGCGGGATAACTGCTGAAATAGATGCTCGGTGCTTTGCCCTGATCGACGATGACGCCGATCAGCGTGAGAATGCCCCAGACGAGAAACAAGCTGACCGCAAACAGCACGTTGCCGAACGTGCGAACGAAGTCAGCGTAATAGGTATCTAGTTTCTCGACCACGACGCTTCAAAGATCCGGATGATCCAGATCGAGGCTTCGTAGAGGATGTACATCGGAAAGGCGAGCAGCGCCATGGTCAGCGGATTGCCGTCGGGCGCCGCGATTCCGCCCGCAACGACGAAGGCGAAGAGCGCATGACGGCGATAGCGACCGAGCCACGCCGCGTTCACGATGCCCAGGCGCGCGAGGCCGACGAGCACGATCGGGAGCTGGAAGATGATTGCGAACAGTGCGAGCAAGATGAGGACGAAATTGATCGTGTCGGCGACGCCGAAGGTCGGTGTCGCGACGGCATCGGTAATCCCGATGAGCGCGGCGACGACGCGCGGCAGCACGATGAAGTGCGCGAAGGCGAGGCCCAGCGCCGCCAGCAACAGCGAAGGGACGATGAAGCTGTACACCATGCGGCGCGTACGCGGATGGATCGCCGGGACGACGAACATCCAGGCTTGATAGAACAGCACCGGCAGGCCGAGCACGACCCCGCCCACGAGCGAAAACTTGAACTCGGTGAAGATCACGTCGGCGGGACCGAACGCATGAAGCGCGATGCCGTGGAAATAGGCTTGCACCATCCACTTGATCGCGAATTGCGAGGGCCAGAACAAAATGACGGCGATGGCGCCGACGCTGCCGATGGAGATCAATAGACGCGTACGGAGCTCCCGCAGGTGCTCCGTGAACGGCATCTCTTTCTGATCCCACGTGGATTCGGCGCTTTGCGCAGAGTCCGTTGCGTTTGACCCGGTTTCCGGGTCAATTCGCGGCTTGAGCTGCATGAGCCGTCGTTATCGACGCATTAGGCCGTGGGTGCGCCCTTATCCGAAGTGGCGGCGGTCGTCTCGGGCGCCTGCGACTCCATCCGTTGGCGCGCTTCTTCGCGGGCCTTCGCCGTCGCTTCGTCGGCTTCGATCTGGCCCATCATGAATTCTTTTTTGGCTTGACCTGCGCTGCGCGCGAGCTTGGGGAGTTTGTCCGCTCCGAAGAGGACCGCGCCGACGACCAGGATCCCGATGATGATCGGGGCATCGATGAACGCAAGGACGGGGTGAAGCATAGGTGTTCCTTTCTTATCGAGCGGCGAGCGCGTCGGCCAGCCGCCCAAGGTGTTCCTTCGCCGCGCTCGCGGGCAAAGGCTCCAGCGCGGCCTTGGCACGCTCGACATAGCGAGCGATCTCCGTGCGGGTTCCCTCGAGGCCGCCTGCGCGTTCGATCGCCGCGACGACGTCCGGAATGGCGGCGTCGCCGGACCCGGCGTACAGCCGGCTCACCATCTCGCGAAACGCATGGTCCCCGCCGCTCAGTGCCAGGATTAACGGAATCGTCATCTTGCGCTCGCGCAGGTCGTTGCCTACCGGCTTCCCGAGCGAGCGTTCGTCGGCCGTCATGTCGAGCAAGTCGTCGTTCATCTGGAACGCGATGCCGTACGCATCGCCGAACGCACCCAGCGCGTCGATCTCCTTCGCGCTGCCGCCGCCCATGATCGCGCCGCAGGTCGCCGACGCGGCAAAGAGCGAGGCGGTCTTTTTTCGCGCGACTTCGACGTATTCGTCGAGGGGAAGGTCGAGGTGTCCAAGCGCCTGCAGCTGCAACACTTCTCCGTCGCAGATGTCGGCAAGCGTTGCCGAGAGAATGTTCGGCACGGGATGCCGATAGCCGGCGGTGACGTTCTTGAAAATCCATGCGAAGAGATAGTCGCCGGCGAGGACCGAGACGCGATTGCCGAAATCGACCGCCGTTGCGTTGATGCCGCGCCGCGTCTGCGCATTGTCGACGACGTCGTCGTGAATCAATGTCGCGACATGGATCAGCTCCATATATGCGGCTAAATGCAGATGACGCTCGGGGTCGGCGCCGCACGCCGCCGCGGAGAGCAGCGTGATGCGGGGGCGAAGGCGTTTTCCGCCTGCGGCGAGCATCCGCCGCACGGCCTCGGTGATGATCGGATTATCGGTCGAGAACGTGGCGCGGAAAAAATTTTCCACCAGTTCGCGCAAGTCCGATTCATCGCGGCGCAGAGCGCTTGTCATTGCGGCTTGGTTCCATAGTGGATCGCAATCGACCCACCCATCAGCCGTGCGAACCCGGCGTCGACGAACCCGGCGCGTGCGAAACGCTCGCGCAAGTCCTCCGCACTCGGGTGATTGGTCAGCGAATTGGGCAAATAGGTGTAAGCCGCGCGCGAACCACCGACGGCGCCGCCGACCCACGGTACGACGCGGTAAAAATACAGGTCGAAGAGCCGCTTGAAGAGCCGATTGGGGGCCTTGCTCACGTCGAGATTGACGAATCTGCCTCCCGGCTTGAGCACGCGCGCGATCTCGCGCAACACGTGATCGATATCGACCACGTTGCGCAGGCTGAATCCCATCGTTGCTCCCTCGAAACTTCCCTGCGCAAACGGCAGCGCCATCACGTCGCCTTCGACGAAGGTCGCCTCGCCGCGCGCTTCGCGCGGCGCACGCGCGCGGGCACCGTCGAGCATCGGCGCGCAAAAATCGATACCGGTCACATGCAGTGTCGGGTCGGTTCGAAGCAGATGGAAAACCACATCACCGGTTCCGCAGCACAGATCGAGGATCGCTCCTCCGCGCGGCGGGGCGAGCAGCGCGATCGCCTGCTTGCGCCAGCGCTCGTCCATTCCAGCAGTAAGCACGCGATTGGCCCGGTCGTAGCGAGGGGCGATGCGTGCGAACATCTCGCGAACGTACGCGCCTTTATCGGCCGGGGGCGGATGAGGGGCTGTGGCCATGAGGACTGGCGCTCTTTCCGATGGCCGTGGCGCTATCCTTGGGAACGTGGGGGCGGGGACTAGACGCCGCCGACCTTTGTCGGGATGGTAGCGCTGATGCTCACGCTCAGTTCCACTCGCGAGTTGCTCTCGCGAATCCAGGGAGCGCGCGATATCGCGCTTACCGCCTACACACTCCCGGCCGGCCGCGTGCTCGACGGGCTCGCCGCCGCCGCGAGGGCCGGCGCGCACGTCCGCGTGCGTCTCGAAGGTTACATCTATAAGGATGACGGCAGCGTGGGTGACGCCAACGCCTCGGCGATTGCCGCGCTGCGCGCGGCCGGGGCGGATGCCCAGCTCGTCCACCCCCAGCAGAACGCCCCCGATGCGATGCTGCATTGCAAGGCGGCGCTGGTCGACGGCACGCTGTTCCTGGACGATCGTAATTGGCCGGGCGACGGCGCCGATACGATCGTCCGTGACGACTTCGCCCGCGATGCGCAGATCGTGCGCGATGCGCTCGACGGCCGGGAGGATGCGCCGACGCCGTTCTTTGCGGTAGCCAAACGCGAGGCGCTCGCCTCGGAGGCGCGGCTGCTGCACGAGGCGCACGCCGGTGACGACGTCATCCTGGAAAGCGAATCGTTTGGCGCGAACAATCGCGTCTATAAAGCCGTCGATGCGCTAGGCCGGGAAGGCGCACACGTGCGTCTGCTCGTGAGCGCGCGCGACATGCAAGGGAACGCGAACGAACGAGGCGCGCTCGAAGCGTTGGCTGCGCACGGCGTTGCCGTGCGAGTGGTCGACGCCGATGAAAAATTTGCGGTCGTCGACGGCGGACGAGGATGGATCGGCTCGGCAAACGCCACGGTTGCCTTCGATCACCCCGATCAGCTCGACTGGGGTGCGCGCACCGATGCGCCGTCCATCCTCGCGCACCTCCGCCAAACGTTCGACCAACGCTGGGCGGCGGCACAACCGCTTACGGATTCGCTGCGTGAGGTTTCATGATCTCGCCGAGCATGTCCGGCGTACCCGGAATGCGCTCGAGATGTGGATAGAGCGGCCCGTCGTGATAGTCGATGGTCAGCGTCGAGTACCAGCCGTCCTGCGAGACGAGCATCGTCATCGGTGCTCCGCCGTGTTCGGCGCGCGTAAGCGCGTACGCGAAGACGTCGGGGTCGAACGCCTGACCGTCCACGGCCGCAATCGTTTCGCCGACGGCGAGCCCGGCTTGCCATGCCGGCGAGCCGGCTCGCACGTCGTTCACGCGTCCGGTGCGCGCGGCAATGCTCGCGCCGATCGAATACCACGCGTTGATCGAGTGCCGTAACCCCTCGCCGGCTTGGATAAACG
The DNA here is from genome assembly GCA_035523815.1 of Alphaproteobacteria bacterium. Classification (GTDB taxonomy): domain Bacteria; phylum Vulcanimicrobiota; class Vulcanimicrobiia; order Vulcanimicrobiales; family Vulcanimicrobiaceae; genus Aquilonibacter. The sequence continues at coordinate 2,708 of DATKPZ010000176.1, read as the reverse complement.
CATTGGGCTTGTCGGTATAGACGAGCTTCCATCCGGAACGCGCCAGTTCGTCGGTTGGCGGATGGATCGTAACCGAGTAGACGTACTTGTTGAAGAAGGCATGCCAATCATAGGGCTCGGTCGCCTCGAGCAACCCTTCGATCTGCGCGCGGTCGTACGTCTTCACGACCGGACCGGTGACGGACGGCGTCGTGTACGCGTGCAGAAACGTATCGAGCGATCGCGCACCGTGCGAGCGTGCGCGGATGATCGTGTCGACGTCGAGCCACAGCAGCTCGCCCTCCGAATAGAAGTCTCCCGCGCCGCGGCGGATCGCGTGATAGTCGCCGCGCGCTTCGTAGTAGTACGGAGCCCCGGAAGTGAGATCGATAAGCGGCGTCGTATCGCGGCCCGTCTCCGTGTCCATGTTGGCATAGATCGAGGCAAGATACTCCGGGTAGTCTTTGTAGTCGCGGATACCCGAGCGGAACGAGAGCAGATCGCCCAGGTACTGGTTCATGCCTTCGTACACCCACAGCAAATCGGTCTGCTGCGGCACTTGAAAGTTCGGCGTGGTCAGATCGGCCGGGCGGCGGTATTTGCCGTTCCAGGAGTGCGAGAACTCGTGGGTGACGAGATCGCCGCCCTCGAGCGCCTCCTTCGGATTGGTGAGAAAGTCGTCAGGTGAGCGATCGTCGCTCGATTGGTGATGCTCGATTCCTTGAAAGCCGATCGCGTCGTCGAGCGTCAGCAGGGCGTGATAATCGGCGAAATGCCGCGAGCCGTACAGCGCGAAGGCCTCCGCCGGGACGCGTTTGTAGGCATCGACAACCTTGCTTGGGATGTCGAGATCCTGCGGGCGCGCTGCGAAAAGGTCGAGCTCAACGTACGATCCGTCGCCCTTCCAGAGCGTGATCTTCTTCACGTCGCTTCCCATGTCGAGCGGCGAATCCACGAATTGATCGAGCGCCGTCACGGCAAAGCTCACCGTGTTGCCGGACCGCTGCGGATCGCGCAGCGCCGTGCCGAAATCCCACCCGGAGGGGAGCACGAGCGACGGCTTCACGTAGTAGTCGTGGGAGTCGATCCCGGCTTGGTACAGGATGTAGCGATTCCAGTTGATGACGGTGACGTCGTGGGTCGACATGATGTCGCCCGGTGCGTTCATCAAGATGGTGAACGTAACGTCGAGCGTGGTGACGCCGCTCGGCACGTCGACGTGAAAGGCGTAGAGGTCGACGGTGTCGCGCCGCCAGTCGAGCGACGTGCCGCCGGCCTTGACGCGCAGCGACGTAAGATTGTTGAGCGGACCGGTTGGCCCGTGCTCGCCGGGAATCCACTTCGGATAGACCAGGGTCATTTCTCCCGCGCGCACAGGCACGATTTCGTGCACGTACGCGATGCCGCGAGCGGCGAGCGACGCGTCGACGGAGAGCGTCAACGGCTGCGCCTGCGTCGCGTAGGGCGTCGCCGCCGTAAACGGCAGTATGGTCTGTGCAGCAACACCGGCGGTCGACGCAACGATGCAGGCCGCCACGAGGGCAACGATCCGATTCATCCGGACTCCTTGAAAAATTACGGTATCGCGAATACCGTGCGCGCGTTCGCGTCGGTGGCCGCCGCGACCTCGTCGAACGTGCAGCCGAGCTCCTGCGCGACGCGTCGCGCAGCCAATTCGACGTACGCCGGTTCGTTGCGCGCGCCGCGATGTGGAACCGGTGCCAGATACGGACAGTCGGTCTCGAGGACGAGTGACTGCAAGCCCACGCTGCGGACGGCCTCGCGCAGCGGCTCGGCCGTTTTGAATGTGATCACGCCTCCGATACCGAGGTAGAGGCCGAACTCTTGCGTGAGGATTCGCGCCTGATCCGCGTCTCCGGTGAAACAGTGGACGACGCCGCGCATCGGCGGCCGCCACATCTCGCGAAGGATCGCAAGAAAATCTTCGAACGCGTCGCGCTGGTGAAAGATGAACGGGAATCCCGCCTCGCGCGCAAGCTCGAGCTGCTCGCGCAGCACGCGGCGCTGGACGTCACGAGGGCTGTGATCGTAGTAGTAGTCCAGGCCGGCTTCGCCGATCGCGATCACGCGCGGGTCGCGAAGAAACGACTCAAAAACTGCGGCAATATCCGTCGGTGCATCCTTGGCCTCGTGCGGGTGAATTCCGACCGAGGCGTAGACGCGATATTCGCGCGCGCACTCGAGCGCGCGGAATGAGTCTCCGACGTCGCAGCCGACGGTCACGATCGTGGAAACGCCTGCGGTGCGCGCCCGCTCGACGATCGCCGCCCGGTCTTCGTCGAACTTCGGATCGTGAATGTGTGCGTGCGTATCAATCATACGCGCGAGGGTCGACAACCCAGCGTCATGCGGACTCCAAATCCTCCACCAAGCGGTTGCGGCCCTGGCGCTTGGCTTCGTACAGTCCGCGGTCGGCGCGGGCAAGCAGCGTTTCCGCCGTGTCGCCTACCCGTGCCGCGGCCGCGCCGATGCTCGTCGTCACCGGTTCACCATTGGCGTAACGCATGCCGCCGAGTGCGACGGCCAAGCGCAAGCGCTCGCCGACGGTCAGCGCGATGTCCCGCGATGCGCCCGGCATCACGATCAAAAACTCTTCACCGCCGATGCGGCCGGCGGTATCGCCGCCGCGCACCGTGTTGCGAATGATATCCCCGATTTTGCGCAGGCAATCGTCGCCGGCGGCATGGCCGAGTTGATCGTTGATGGTC
>DATKPZ010000175.1:0-2420 GCA_035523815.1 Alphaproteobacteria bacterium | reverse complement strand
GTTGGCGCGAATGTGCGGGAACAGCGTCGAACGCTTGCGATCAGGAACGACCATCGCTCTGACCTTGGACGGGCGTCCGCGCTGCGCCATGCCGAGCACCATCGTCTTGCCCTCGAACGGGTCACGCCTTTACGGTTCTGGTACTTGTTGCGGCCAAGCCCACGTTGACGATGTTTGCGAGCGCCGACAAAGGTTTCGTCAACTTCGACTTCGCCCTCGAACTTTGTGGGCTCTCCGTCGCGCATCGCTTCGCGAGCGCGGTGCAGCATGAACCACGCCTTCTTTTGCGTTACGTCGAGCGCCCGCGCAAGTTCGTGCGAGGACGTTCCATTCTTCGTGTTCGCCAAGAGCCACAGCGCCGGGAGCCACTTGCAAAACGAGATCGGGCTCTCCTCGAAAATCGTCCCCGTCTTGGCCGAGAACACGCGATTGCAGTCTTTGCAGCGCCAGGTCTTGCGGGTGGAGATAAACTGAACGGCTGCCGAGCCGCATCCCATTCGCGGGCAGGCGACGGCGTGCGGCCAGCGGACCTTCACGAAGTGGGCCCACGCCCGGTCCGGGTCCGAAAAGTAGGTGACGGCTTCGAGGAGGGTCGTCGGCTGCTTGTCCGTACCCTAAGCATGTACTCGCCGGGTGACACCTGGGTGGCATCGTAAGGTGAGTCAGGTATATCATCCGGACAAATGTCAAGCCGCCTTGGTCATCCCCTAATAGCTCAGCACCTGGATGTGGCCGGTCTCGCCCGCGTAGCGCACGATTCGCGCATCGCGTGTTGCTAGGCGCGCCCCATACGCTACCGCTGTCGCAACGAGAATTCGATCGGCTGGATCGGCGCCGGCGCCGGCCGACAACGTCGTCGAGGCTGCGGCGATCGCCGGCGTGAGCATGGCGATGACCACTCCGCGGCACGAAAACAGCATCCGCACGTAATCATCGAGCGACGCGGTGAGCGAGAGGCGCTTCTTTCGAACGAGCATGCCGATCTCCCAAGCGGATATCGGAGAAAGGAGAAGTTCGCCGTTCTTCGCTGCCCCATCGATCAGAGAACCGATCTTCTTCGGCACGAGGCCTTGAGAACTCCAGATCGCAACGTGCGTATCAAGCAAAATTGGACTCATCGGCCTCCCACGCTTCGCCCGTGGGCTGAACGATGTCACCGAGAACTTGAGCCATTCCCTTCATCGATCCAACGAAACCGCCGGGGCCCGCACTCACGGGTACGAGACGTGCGACCGGCTTGCGGTGCTTGGTAATGACGATCTCGATGCCCAGACGTTCGACTTCGTCCATGAGCTCGAGACAACGCGCCTTAAAATCGGCTGCGCCGATCTCGCGCGTCGAGAGCATAAGCAGCGATACGCCGGCGCGCCCGGGCCGTGACGCTTTCTTTTTTCTGGTCATATTTAGTGACCACTATAGCAGGCCTGGGGGTCAAGGGGCAAGCGCCGAGCGCAGCTTCTCCTTCAGCGCGGGCGGGAGCGGCATGCTCTTGCGCGTTTCGCGGCTGACGCAGGCGACGGTGAGCCAAAGCACCGCGTTGGCCACGCCGGTCGTTTCATTGAAGAGCACGCATCGCCAGCGAATACTCGAGGCGCCGACCTTCTCGATATTTGTGCGAATACGCAGCCAATCGCCCATCAGCGCGGGCGCGTGAAAGTCGGCTTCCGCGCGGACGCGCGGTAACCAAAAATTCAGATCGTCGAACACCGAGTCGTACGGGAAGCCGAGCTCCCGAAACATTTCCATCTCGGCGTGCTCCGCGTAACGCCAGTAATTGACGAAGTAGATGATGCCGGCGATATCGCAGTCGCCCCACTGCACCTGTGCCCGCGTCTCGAAGGTGCGCGCACCTTCGGGCAAGCTATCGCGAAACTGCGGCATGCACGTAGCGGGCGAGCGGATCGACTTCGAGATTCACGCGCGATCCCGCGGGCCGCGAGCCGAGCGTCGTGCGCGCGAGCGTTTCGGGAATCAGAGCGATCTCGAACCAGTCCTCGCCGGTGGCCGCGACGGTGAGGCTCACTCCGTCGATGGCAATGAACGCCTTCTCCGCGATCATCGGCGCGAGCGCAGCCGGACGCTCGAGGCGGACGCGCTCGCCCTGACCTTCGGGCGTGCGCGCGAGCACCGCCGCGGTCGCGTCGACATGCCCGTAGACGAAATGACCGCCCATGCGATCGCCCACGCGCAGCGAGTATTCCAGATTCACCGCATCGCCGGCTCGCAGCGCGCCGAGCGTGCTGCGCTCGAGCGTTTCGGGAACCACGTCGAACCAAATCCGCTCGCCGTCGATGCGCGTTGCGGTGAGACAGACGCCGTCCACCGCAATCGAATCCTTGACCTGCGGCGCCTCGTGCTGCACGCCTTCGGCGTCGATCGCCAGCGTGACGCCGCCTTGCGCGCCTGCGGCCGTGCTTACG
>DATKPZ010000174.1:0-14161 GCA_035523815.1 Alphaproteobacteria bacterium | reverse complement strand
CCATCGAAGGGGGTGGACTAGGCCACGGCGTCGGGCTGTGCCAGTGGGGAGCACGCGGCCGGGCGCTCGAGGGTGCCTCGTTTAGCGACATTCTGCATTTCTATTTTCCGGGAACAGAGATCGAGCATGACTGACGGGCCGGCGAGTAAATCCGCCGGAGAAGACGACGAAAACAGCGATAAGCGCTATGCGTTGCGCTTGCGTAAGTACATCGACGTCGTCGTCGAAGACCCGCTTTCCTCGATGCTGTTTCGCGGAGCGGTTGCGGATATCTCACCAACGGGGATGCGCATCATCGCCGATCAGTATCTCGCGGTCGGAACGAAGTACACGTTTACGATGAAACGAAACCCGTTCTTGCGCCTGCGCGGACAGGTACGCTGGATCCGCGCCTTCCAAGCCGAAAACTACCAGGTCGGAATCCTCATCATCGAAGCGACGGAAGAAGAGCGCAAGCGTCTCACCAACTTCTTGGAGCTCGAGCGGCAGCGCCTGACGACCTAGTGAGCTCGCCCGAGGAGTTCGCCTCCGCCTACGATTTCGAGCTCCCGCCGGAACTCATCGCGCAGCACCCTGCCGCGCAGCGCGACCAGAGCCGGCTCATGGTGCTCGGCGCGAACGGCATCGGACACCACACCTTCCGTGATTTGCCCGAGTTCATCCGCCCCGGCGATCTCCTCGTCCTCAATCGTACGCGCGTCATCGCCGCGCGGCTCTGGGGCACGCGCGAGGGAACCGGCGGCGCCGTCGAGGTGCTGCTGCTGCATCCCGCTCACTCGCTACGCTACGACGCGGGCGCGACGCGGTGGACCGCGCTGCTGCGACCCGCGCGGCGATTGCGGAGCGGATCGGTTATTCGCTTCGACGAACGATCGCGCGCAAGGGTCGTCGGCGAAGGTGACGACGGCGTCCGCGACGTTGAATTCGATCTCGACGAGCCGTTCGAGCATTTTTTGGAACGGAGGGGCCGGTTGCCGCTCCCGCCCTACATCCAGAACGACTCCGACGAAGCGCAGTCGCGCTATCAAACGGTTTTCGCGCGGGATCCCGGAAGCGTTGCGGCTCCGACCGCCTCGCTTCATTTTACAAACGAGCTGCTTGCCCGCATCGAACAGGCCGGCGCAACGATCGCCTATCTCACGCTGGACGTAGGCCTGGGGACTTTTCGGCCGATGAAAACCACGCGTTTGCGCGATCACGTGATGCACGCGGAACGCTACCTCCTCGAACCCGAAACCCTCGAAGCAATCGCGCGTGCGCGCGAGCGCGGCGGCCGAGTGATTGCCGCCGGCACCACCGTGGTGCGCGCGCTCGAGGGCAACGTGGCCGAGCACGGGCGTTTGGTTGCGGGGGAAGGCGCGACGTCGCTGTTCATCACCCCGGGCTTCCGGTTTGCCGTGGTCGACGCAATGATCACCAATTTTCACCTTCCCCAATCGACGCTGCTCGTGCTGGTCAGCGCCTTTGCCGGGCGCGAACGCATGCTGGCCGCATATGACGAGGCCGTGGCACGGCGGTATCGGTTTTTTTCATTCGGCGACGCCATGTTGATCGAAGCTCCCGAAGGATGCGCGCCGCGTCGGCCCGCACACTAGTGCCGTGAGATACGTCGCGTTCGATCGGCCCGGCGATCCGTCCGTATTGCATGTCGCGCAAGGGCCCCGGCCGGTTCCGGGTCCGGGCGAGGTGCTGATCGAGGTCGAGGCCGCAGGGGTCAGCCGCGCCGATACCCTGCAGCGGCAGGGCCTCTACCCGCCCCCCAAAGGGGCCTCTCCCATCCTCGGTCTCGAGGTCAGCGGTACGGTCGCGCAGCTTGGCGGTGCGTGCGAATTCTCGATCGGCGACCGTGTGGTCGCGCTTTGTAACGGCGGAGGCTACAGCGAATATGTCAGCGTCCCGGCGGGTCAGGTGCTTGCGCTCCCCTCGCAGTGGTCGTTCGTAGAGGGCGCGACGCTGCCGGAAAACGCCTTCACCGTCTACGACAACCTGCTGCTGCGCGCAAAGCTGCGCGCCGGCGAAATCGCGCTCATCCACGGCGGTACGAGCGGCATCGGCACGACGGGCATCATGTTCGCTCGTGCCGTGGGTGCTCGCGCGATCGCAACCGCGGGCTCCGCCGAGAAGTGCCGGGCAACGCTCGAGATCGGGGCCGAAGCGGCGATCGACTACAAGAGCGCGGATTTCGTCGAGCAAGTGCTCGAATTCACGGAGAAGCGCGGCGTCGACGTCGTGCTCGACATCGTCGGTGGGGAATACCTCAATCGCGACCTGCGTGCCCTGGCCACCGAGGGGCGCATCGCGTGCATCGCCCATGCCGGCGGGAGCGAGTCCACGATTGACCTGCGTTATCTCATGCAGCGCCGGGCGACGATCTACGGGTCGAGTCTGCGCCCTCGCACGAGCGCCGAGAAAGCCGCGATTGCCGACGGCCTACGCGCCGAGATTTGGCCGCTGCTGCCGGCGCGCGATCCGATCATGCCGATCGTCGACTCGGTCTACACCTTTTCAGAAGCCGCACAGGCGCATGCCCGCCTGGAGTCGAGCCGGCATATCGGTAAAATCGTGCTGGTCCCCGATCCGTGAGAACCCCCCGGGCAGGCGCCGGTCTGGTATGCAGCCATTCTCATACCGTTCTCGTTTAAGAGGGGGTAAACTACAGGTGCACATTACGCTAGACATGGGGTCACATCGAACATGAGTGTCAACACCGCAACCAAGAGCTACACGCCTAAGAAATGGGATCTTTCGGGCCTGCAAGGCATCTCCGACGACACCTTGCAGATCCACTTCGGTTTGTACGAAGGCTACGTGAAGAACACCAACACCCTGAACGAGCGTCTGACCGAGATCCGCGCCGCCGGTAAGAATGCCGGCGCCGACCCGGCATTCGCGGAACTCGTTCGGCGCCTAGGTTGGGAATTCAACGGCATGCGCCTTCATGAGTATTACTTTGACAACCTCACGAAGAATCCGAAGGATTGTACCAGCGGGCGGCTCTACGACCTCGCGGGCGCGAGCTTTGGTTCATTCGAGAATTGGAAGAAAGACGTCGCGGCGATCGGTGCGATGCGCGGCGTCGGCTGGGCAATTGCCTTTCACGATAAAAAGGCGGACGCGCTCGTCAATATCTGGATCGGCGATCACAACATCAACGAACTGGCAGGGTGCGAACCGGTGCTGGTGATGGATCTGTGGGAGCATGCCTTCCTGCGCGACTACAAGCCGGCCGAAAAAGGCAAGTATATCGAGGCCTTTTTAGCGCACACGGACTGGTCCGTGTGCGAGAAGCGTCTGGCCTAACTAGGGCGGAGCGGGCGCAACGGTGATCGTGCTGGGGTGCGTGTACCACACGAGCCCCGGCGGCGCGTCGCGTTGCGCACGGACGTGCTTGCGAAGCGTATAGTCGATCGCGACCTTGGCGCTCGCGCGGGCCTTTGAAAAATACGCAGCCAGCGATGCCGCCCGCTCGATATCATCGGCGGGCGGCTCGCTGCGATCGTCACGTTGAAGAATGACGTGCGCGCCCGGGGTGTTCTGCGCGTGGAACCACCAGTCGTTCGGCCGCGCGACGCGAAAGGTCAGATCGGCATTTTCGCTCGGCGAGCGCCCCACCACGATCCGCGAACCGCTCGCGGTGCGCACTTCGAGCGGCGCGCGCTTGCGGCGCGGCGCCGTCTTGGCGACCTTCGCCGCGCGCGGGTCGAGACGCAGCATCGCCTGCTCGACGTCAGTGAGATCCGTGTCGTCGATGCGTTCGGCCTCCCACCGCAACTGCTCGATCGCCTCGAGCATCGAACGCAGCATGCGTTCGCGCGAAGCGAGATGGGTCAGGGACGCGCCAAGTTTTTTGTAGCGAGCAAAGAGCCCGGCCGCCTCCTCTTTCGCTGCCTCGCGCGCGACCTCGTCGAGCTCGTGCAAGCTGCCGTACAGCGCCTCTCCCCGCTCGCGCAGTTGGTCGCGGCCGGCGGCGGCATGAGCCTTTTGCGTCACGGCTTCCAGCTCTCTGCGGACCTTACGCTCGCGTTCGTCGAGCCGTTTGACCAGGGCGCCGCGGCGTTGCTGCGTACGCCGGCTTTCACCCGAGTCGACCGCCTGCACGCGGTACGCGCTCACGTAGTCGAGCACGCTTTCGTTCGGAGCCACCACTTCCGGACCGTCGGGACGCGGACGAGCGACCAGCGGCGGAAGCGCATACGCATGTCCGGCTTCGACGGCGCGGGTTCCGTTCTGGGCAAGCGAAAACTCTTTGAGCGCCGCAACCACGCGCTCTTTTCGCACGAGCACGACGTTTCCGAAGCGCGGAACTAATTCGATATAGAGATCGCTCTCGTCCCCGACGCCGAATCGGGAGCGAGTTCCAAAGGTCAAGCGAACCAGCCGATCCCCTTTGCGCGCCTTGCCCGAAAGGAGCGTGCTCCCGCGAAGCGCGGCTCCGAGCGCCCGAATGAATCCCGTCTCACGTTCGATCGAGAGCTCGCGCATGTCATCGAGCGTAATCAGCGGCGGCGTGCCGAATGCGTCGATGCAGAGCAGGCGTTCGTGGCCGCGTGACCAGAGGACCAGCGCGACGCGGCCGTCGGGCAAGCGCCCGACGTCGCGAACTCGAGACCCGGAGAAGCGCGCGTCGATCTCAGCCGCGAGCCGAGCGATGAGCTCCGGATCGGTTCGCATGCGTTCCACGACGTTCGGCGGCGCTTACGCGCGCGTTTCGAGCTGAACCTCGACGCCGCCGATCCAGCCCGCGACGAGATTGTAGAGTGCTCCGCCGATCAGTCCGTAGATGAAACCACCCACGAAAGCAATCACCGCGAAGAGAATTGGAAAGAGCACGATACTGAGCGGGCCGAAGCTCGGCATGCCGTAGCCGGAGAACAGCGAGCCCGCCGTCATTGCCGCCAAGCCCTCGAAGAATCCGAAGATGACGCCGCACAAGGCGTACAAGACGCCGGCCATGAGTGCGAGTTGAACGACGTTGAACGAACGAACGCGGGTGGTCGTGCCGATCATGATACCGTCCTTTGCTGCAAGCGGTCGCGGAGTTCTCGTTTGAGCACCTTGCCGCTGGGGCCGAGGGGCATCGCGTCGACGAAGTGCACGAACCGCGGGTACTTGTAGCGCGCGAGATGCTCTTGGGACCAAGCGATGATCGTTTCGTCCGTAGCGCCCATTCCCTCGTCGGAGCGCACGATGACCGCGACGACCTCCTCTCCGTGCGTGTCGTGAGGGATGCCGACGACGGCAACCTGTTTGACCGCCGGATGACGCATCAACACTTCCTCGACTTCTCGCGGGTAGACGTTATAACCGCCGCGCAGAATCATGTCTTTCTTGCGATCGACGATGGTGATGAAGCCGTCCGCGTCCTTCGTGCCGAGGTCCCCTGAGCGGAACCAGCCATCCACGATCGCGGCGCGCGTCGCCTGCGGATTGTTCAAATACCCTTTGAACACGCAGTGCCCCCGGATGACGATCTCGCCGAGTTCTCCGGCCGGAAGCAGCTCGATGCGATCCTCGACCTCGGCGCGTGCGACGTCGACATCGACGCCCCAGATGCCGCGACCGACGGTGCCGGGTTTGCGCCCAAAATCCTCTTGGTTGAAGCTTGCAACCGGCGAGGTTTCGGAAAGGCCGTACCCCTCGTAGATCTTCGCATTGAAGTCCGCCTCGAATCCCTCGAGTACGACAAGCGGAAGTGACGAGCCGCCGGCGAGCGCGACGCGCAGCGGCGGGCGCTCGGCTCGCGCCTTTGCCGCTTCGATGAGCGCGATGTACATCGTGGGAACGCCGGCGAAGACCGTCACCTTGTTTTCGATCATGAGATCCAGCGCCGCCGGGCCGTCGAAGCGCGGCATCAACACGATCGACGCGCCGGCTCGAAATGCGGCGTTGAGCACGACCGTCTGACCAAACGCGTGGAAGAGCGGAAGCGCGGCCAGGAAGACGTCGTCGTGGACGACGTAAAAAAGATCGCTCACACAGACGGACGCGTTCAGGACGATATTGTTTTGCGAGAGCACCGCGCCTTTGGGGCGGCCCGTGGTCCCGCTGGTGTAGAGAATGACCGCGTCGTCCTCGGGTTCCCGTTCAACGAGCGCACCGATCGGCGCGTCGGAGGGTAGCTGCGCCTCGAAAACCGGCACGCCGGCCGCCGCCGCGCCGGCGCTGCCGTTTGGGATGAGCGGGCCGCCGCAGACGAGGACCTTCGCCCCGGAGTCGCTCAGAATATAGGCGATCTCTTCCGGCGTAAGCAGAGCGTGAACCGGCACGACGACCGCCCCCAGCGCGAGGGCGCCGTAGTACGCGCGTGGGAAGTCGGGCGTATTGAGCACCAGGATCCCGACCCGGTCCCCAGGACGCACCCCCATGCCGCGGAGCCGGGCGGCGTAACGACGGGCCTCCTCCCAGAGCCGGCCGTAGCTGATCCGCTCCTGGCCGGCCACGAGGGCGGTGCGAGGGCCATGGCGCAGTGCGCCCTCGGCGAGAATGGAAGCGAGCGAAAGCGACATGGACCAGGTGACCTCCCCCTGCAATGGGAACTCTTGTGGCTTCGTTTCCAGAGGAGTTCGAGTGATCACCGGCCCAGGGCTCTTGTTCGTGGTGTCCGGCCCATCCGGGGCCGGCAAGGATACCCTGGTCGATGCGCTACGCGAGCGCATGCCGCGTATGCGGTACTCCGTATCGGCGACGACTCGGGCTCCGCGGCCCGACGAACGTGAAGGCGAGCATTATTTCTTCGTAACGCGTTCAGCCTTCGAGGCGCGCCAAGCGGCGGGTGGGTTCTTGGAGTGGCGCGAGTACAACGAGAACCTCTACGGAACCCCGCGCGACTTCATGGAGTCGACCCTTGCGCAGGGCTACGACGTGATCATGAAGCCCGAAGTCAACGGGGCCCTGGCCGTCAAAGCGGCCTACCCCGACGCGGTCCTAATCTTTCTCGTGCCGGACCGATTCTCGCAGCTGCGCGAGCGTTTACTCGCGCGGCGAACGGAAACGAACGAAGAGATTGCGCGCCGCCTCGAGATCGCGCACCAGGAGATGAAGTATATCCGGCAGTTCGACTACATCGTCACGAACGAACAGGGAAAGCCGGACCAGGCCACCGCGGATCTGCAGGCCATCGTTCAAGCCGAACGATTCCGGATCCATCGGTACAGCGACGATTCGCTTGCGGACGTCGAACAGAACTAGTCAGTAAAGGATTATAGGAACACCCATCGTGAGTAAAACCGTTTTCGGAGACCTCGACGCGTTGCTCAAGCACGCGGATTCGAAGTTCAGCCTTGTCAATATCGTCACCAAGCGCGCGCGCCAGCTAAACAATTGGGTCCGCGTCCAGCAGATGCCGTTCGCGGATCGCCGTGAGTTCTTCGCCAGCGAGCCGCTGGTCGACCAGGGCGAGATCAACCCCAACAAGCCCGTCTCCATCGCGCTCGATGAAATCGCCGAGGGGCTCATCGAATACCACCGTACCAAAGAGGGTATTAAATAGATCGATGCTATCGTATCGCAGGCCACGGATTGCCCCGAAGGGGCAAACGTTAAGGATTCAGCGGAGCTGAATCCATGTGTGGAATAGTTGGTTATATTGGGGAGCGCGACAGCGTTCCGATCATCCTTGACTCGCTTGCTCGTTTGGAGTACCGCGGCTACGACAGCGCGGGCATCGCGGTCATCGATGCAAAGGGAGATTTAGCCGGCAGCAAAGCCGAGGGAAAACTCTCGCGCCTTGCCGAGCGGCTGCGCAACGGCGGGGCGTTGCACGGCAAGGTCGGCCTGGGACACACTCGCTGGGCAACCCACGGACGCCCCAACGACGCCAACGCCCACCCGCACATGGACTGCAGCGGACGGATCGCGGTGGTGCACAACGGCATCATCGAAAACTATGGACCGCTACGATCCAAGTTGATCGAACTCGGCCACGTTTTTCGCAGCGAGACCGACACCGAGGTCCTCGCCCATCTGATCGAGTTGCACAACGACGGCGACCTGGAAGCAGCCGTCCGCAAGACGCTTGCCGAGGTTCGGGGCGCTTATGCCCTCGGCGTGATCTCGAGCGATGACCCCGGACGTCTGATCTTTGCGCGAAACGGCGCAAGCCCGCTCGTGATCGGGATCGGCGAGGGCGAGATGTACGTCGCCTCGGACACGCCCGCAATTCTGCCCTATACGCGCCGCGAGATCATCTTGCAAGAAGGCGAGATGGCGGTGGTCGATCGCGAGGGTTACCGGCTGATGCGCTACGACGGTACGCCGATCGTGCGCGACGTGATGAACGTGACCTGGGACGCCGCCTCGGCCGAGAAGAGCGGCTACAAGCACTTCATGCTCAAAGAGATCTTCGAGCAGCCCGACGTCATCAAAGAAACGCTAGCCGGCCGCATCGACGACGACGCGCAGGTCGATCTTGGTACCGAGATCGGCGATATTACCGCCGAACGCTTGAGGGAAATCTCGAAGATCGCCATCACCGGCTGCGGCACGGCCTATCACGCCGGAATGGTCGGGATGTACTTGTTGCGCTCGCTGGTGAAGTTGCCCGTCGAGATGGAGCTCGCGAGCGAATTTCGCTACGGCGATCCGGTCATCGATCCAACGGCGCTGGTGATTGCGATGTCGCAATCGGGCGAAACGGCCGATACGATCGAAGCGGTGCGAATCGCCAAGGATGCGGGAAGCTCGATTCTAGGCATTTGCAACGTCGTGGGCTCGCATCTGACGCGTATCGCGAACGGCACGCTCTTCACGCGCGGCGGCCCCGAGATCGGCGTCGCAGCTACCAAGACCTATGTCTCGCAAGTGACCGCGATGACGCTTTTCGCGCTTTACCTTGCCTCGATACGCGCAACCGTCGAGCCGCGCCGCCTGGCCGAGATCGCGGAAAACACCAAGCTCCTTCCGGCGAGCGTCGACGTCGTGCTCGACACGTCGAATCATATTCGCGAGGTTGCACGCAAGATTCGCAAGATGCGCAGCTGCCTCTTCATGGGCCGCTACATCAACTACCCGACCGCGCTGGAAGGCGCGCTCAAACTCAAAGAGATCAGCTACATCCACGCCGAGGGCTACGCAGCGGGCGAAATGAAGCACGGCCCGATTGCGCTGCTCGACACCGAGACGCCGGTCATCGGCGTGATGACCGACGGGCGCGTACGAGAGAAGATCCTTTCAAACGTGATGGAATCCAAGGCGCGCGAGGCACCGATTATTTTAGTGGCCAACTACGGCGACGAGGAAGCGGCGCAGGTCGCGGACCATGTTTTCTGGGTCCCGAAGGTCGACGAACTTCTCTCGCCGATCGTCAACGTGATTCCGCTGCAGTTGCTCGCATATCACATCGCCGACATCGAGGGCAAGGACGTCGACCAGCCGCGTAATCTGGCCAAGACCGTCACGGTGGAGTAGGCGGAATGCCCGCATGGGCCGCCAAAGAGAGTCCGGTATGACGCGAAGCGACGGGCGGCGACCCGACCAATTGCGCCCCATCACGATCGAACCCGGTTATCTGAAATACGCCGAAGGCAGTGCGCTTATTAGCGTGGGGAACACCCGTGTCGTCTGCGCGGCCAGTATTGAGGACCGTGTCCCGGGCTGGCTCAAAGGCAAGGGACTCGGGTGGGTGAGCGCCGAGTATGCAATGCTCCCCCGGGCAACGCAGGAGCGCACGCAGCGCGAGGCCGCCAAAGGCCGCGTCGGCGGTCGAACGCACGAAATTCAGCGTATCATCGGGCGCGCGTTGCGGGCGGTGACCGACACCGTCAAACTCGGCGAACGCACGGTATGGATCGACTGCGACGTGCTGCAGGCGGACGGCGGCACGCGCACGGCATCGGTCACGGGAGCGTACGTCGCACTCGCCCTCGCGCTGCGCGCGATCCCGGAGCTGCAGGGCGCAAAGTGGCCGCTTACGGGGATGGTCGCGGCAACCAGCGTCGGTATCGTCCACGGTATGCCCATGCTCGATCTTGCCTACGACGAGGATTCCAGCGCGCACACGGATATGAACGTGTTCATGACCGATGCCGGCAAGTACGTCGAGTTGCAAGGCACTGCCGAGGCCGCGCCCTTCGATCGCGCCGAGCTGGACCGGCTTTTGGCGCTGGCCGAGAACGGCATTCGCGAGCTCTTCGAGCACCAGCGCGAAGCGATCGGCATGGGAGCGCCGTGAACGACGATCGCTTGCGCGCACTCATCGCGCAGGTCGGAGCTTTCCACATCACCGACCGTGCGATGCGCAAGGCGCAGGACGCGGCACAGTCCGCGCTCGCGGCCGGCCCGCTCGACCCGCATGCAATCGATGCATATCTCGCCGCCGTGCAGCGCTACTTCAGCGGTTTTGAGCAGGAGGCCCGCGGCCATCTTCGCGACGTGGATCGCCGCCTCGAACATCTGAATCAAGTACAGTTCAATTTGACGGCGGAGCGCGGCGTCGCCGTCAAACGGATCGAAGCCACGCGAGCGGTGCTGAACGAGCTCGACGCGATGAGACCGGGCACGTGAAGGCGCTCGACCGCTTCGGGCGCGCGACGATCGAATTTTTCGAATACGCGGGTGGGATCGTGATCCTGGCCACGGACTCGCTCGGTTTCTTTGCGCGCTTACGGATTCGGTTTATCGAGACGATCAACCAGTGTTACTTCTTGGGCTTCCAGTCGCTCTCGATCGTGCTCCTGACCTCACTCTTCACCGGAATGGTGATTTCGCTCGAATCCGCCGTACAAGCCGTGCAGTACGGTTTTGGCAGCGTCGTCGGCGGGGCGGTGGCCTACAGCTCGGTGCGCGAGCTTGGCCCGATGCTCACCGCCGTCGTCGTTGCCGGTCGCGCGGGAGCGGCGATCGCCGCCGAGCTCGGCTCGATGGTTGTGACCGAACAGATCGACGCGCTGACCTCGATGGGTTTGGAAGTCGCACGGTTTCTCGTGCTGCCGCGGCTGCTGGCAATGCTGGTCATGCTCCCGCTGCTCACGATATTCGCCGACGTCGTTTCGATCGGCGGCGGGATGTGGATCGCGCAGACGTACGCGCACATCTCGTTCGACACGTTCCTCACCTCGGCGCGCCAAGCGGTCGGCTTCGAAGACGTCGTTAAGGGGCTCATCAAGTCACTGGTGTTTGCGGCGATCATCGCCTTGGTCGGCGCCTACCAGGGACTCTCGACACGCGGCGGCGCCGCGGGCGTCGGAGCCGCAACGACGGGAGCGGTCGTGGTCTCGATCATCTTGGTCTTCGTCTCGAATTTCGTCCTCTCGTTTATTCTCTTCGGTGCGCACTGAGCGATGCCCGAGATCATCGCGCGGCTCGACGACGTTACGCTGGCGTACGGCGACCGTGTCGTTCTCAAGAACTGCAGCCTCGACATCGTCGAAAACGCCATCACCTGCATCATCGGCCTGTCAGGAGCTGGAAAATCGACGATTCTGCGACTGCTCGACGGCCTAAGCAGGCCGAGCGCAGGCCACGTCTACGTCCGCGGACGTGACATCTGCCACATGCCCGAGCACCAGCTCAACGACATCCGGCGCTCGATCAGCATGTCGTTTCAGTTCGCCGCGCTGCTCGACAGCCTGACGGTCGGAGAGAACGTGGCACTGCCGCTGCGTGAGAATACGAACGAGAGCGACACGGTGATTCGCAAGACCGTCGAAGACGCGCTCGAATCGGTGGGCCTTGGACACACGTTTGACAGCATGCCCAGCGAGCTTTCCGGCGGTATGCTCAAGCGCGCCGGCTTCGCGCGGGCGATCGTGACGCGCCCCGATCTCATCCTTTACGACGAACCGACGACCGGGCTCGACCCGATCGTGACGCATCTCATTACCGACACGATCGTTCGCTTGCGTCAGAAGCTCGGCGGGACGGCGGTCGTCATCTCGCACGATCTGCAGTCGATCTATATGATGTCCGACTATGTGGCGATGCTCTTCGAGGGCGCCGTGATCGCGTACGGCACGGTGGAGGAGATCCAACGGTCGGTGAATCCGATCGTGCAGCAGTTTATTGCGGGGTCTGAGGTGGGTCCGATACCGATTTGAAAAGGCGCTCCGGCCTGGCCTCCGCGCCCCCCACGTTGTGGGGCCCCCGAACCATGGCGCGCGCACGATTTCGACTAGCGTTCGATTCCCCTCGGGCGCGCCTAAATGACATTTCGTCGTCGTCCAGGTCCATCGGGACTACGTCTTGCGTTCGTAGCCCCCGCCGCATAGCCCAGGCCGGCCCTCATATCAAAGGCTCTCGGATAGAAATGAAAAAGATGGGGTTCGATGGGGTTCGATGAGTAGGCAGGCACAGGTTGGGGCGTTCGCGTTGCTCGCGCTGCTACTGCTATTTGGCGTCTTTTATGTGATCACCGATTTCGGCACGCGCCATACGGGATACCGGGTTGGGATTCACTTCGTCTCGGCCGCCGGTCTGCACTCGGGAGCGCTCGTCTATTTCAGCGGCGTGACGGTGGGCACCGTCGATTCGATCACGCTCTTGCCGGATAACACGGTCGATGTCGTTTTGGCGATCAACCGCGACGTCGATATTCCGCAGGCCTCCCGCTTCCTGATTCAGGCCCCCCTGACCGGAGATCCCAACCTCATCATCGTGCCGCCGCGACCGGTGGCGGGCGCGCCGCCGCTTCCGATGCTCGCGCGCGAAGTGCTGCCGATCGAACAGCAACCGCAGGGAACGAATACGGCGACGATCGCGGATCTGCTCGAACAAGGCCAGGGCGAAGTCGTTCGCTTGGACGCCATGCTGACGGAGCTGGAGAAGCGGGAGCCCAAACTTTTGGATACGCTCCAAGCCACGCTCACCAATGCCGACGAGCTGACGCTTTCGATGAAGCACTCGCTCGGCTCGCTCTCGAGCGAATTGCAGGTCAGTCTCGCGCGCGCGAGCGCGAACATCGTTGCGCTCACCGGTACCCTCAACGATACGACCCAGCTCAATTCGAGGCGGATCAACGACATATTGGTCAATTTCGATCAAACCTCGAAAGCGCTCAACGAATCCATGACCTCGCTGGAATCGATCGCTACCGACAAGGATCTGCGCGGCAACGTGCTCGCAACCACCAAGAATATCGCCGACACCACGGCGAACATCGCGGGCATCACGCACGATCTACGCAGCGTCACGAGCGACCCGCAGACGCAAGCGCAGCTCAAGAATACGATCGCCAATCTGGATGCGACCATGCAGCGGGCCAACTCGCTTTTGGGATCGTTCGGCGGCACCAGCAGCGTGTACGGCGTCGACGCGAACGCGACGCCCTTCCCGGCGCCGAGCGCACCCCCCTCGCCGCTGCCGGGCAACTCGTCGGGGGCGCCGCTCCCCGGGGTCCCGCAGTTTGAAAGTTCCGCGCCCCCGGATCGCGTCGCGGCGACGCCGCGGTCGCTGCACTTGCAACACCGGCTCTCGGAGATCGCCGGCAGCCTCATTTCGATTCAGCTGCGGATGAGCGAGCTTTCGACGCAGACCGTTTGCTGTCCGAATCCGCTCTACAGCGCCGATCGCGGTCCGCAGAGCGACATCAACGCGGTGATCTTGCCAAAGGCGTCCACGAGCTTGCTGGTTGGAGCCAACAACATCGGATATGACACCACCACGAACCTCGCGCTGATCGAGAAGCTCTCGCCCACCCTCCACGTCGGCGGCGGAGTGCTCTATTCGCAGCTCGGGTTCTTAGGCGCGTACAGCGACCGTGTTTTTGGCTTCGATACTAAAATCTACAATCCACGGCGCCCGGAGATCGATCTGTACGGCAATTTGCACGTTGCCAAGAATTGGGACCTTTTCGTCGGCGAGCGCGCGCTCAACCACGAGGAACGGCGCTTTACCTACGGCTTCCAGACCAAGATCCCGTAACGATGACCTCGGCGAGTGCGGAACGGGCGAGTGCGGAACGATTGAAGATCGGCATCATCGGCGCGGGCTCGATGGGCACGCTGTTCGGGTACCACCTCGCGCAGACGTGCGACGTTCGCGTGCTCGAGGCTAACGCGCAAACAAGTGCGGCGATCGCCGAGCACGGCTTGCAGCTCAACGACGAGCCGCCACGGACGGTTCACGTCGCCGCGAACGCGCGCGAGCTCTTCGGGTCGCAGATGCTGTTCCTCTTCGTCAAGGCGGTCGACACGCTTCGCGCGCTTCGCCCCTTTGCCGGCGAATTGAA
>DATKPZ010000173.1:0-4934 GCA_035523815.1 Alphaproteobacteria bacterium | reverse complement strand
GCTGCGCGCCGTCGCCCGGCATCGCTTCGTCCCGGCGAGCGGACTCGACGAGGCCTACGAAGATAAGGCGCTTGCGATCAAAGAGCGCGACGGGTCGGTGATTTCGTCGATTTCGCAGCCCTCGATGATCGTGCATATGCTTGAACTCCTCGAGGTCCGCCCGGGCGACCGCGTGCTCGAAATCGGCACGGGAACCGGCTACAACGCGGCGCTTCTCGCCGAGCTCGCCGGCCCCGGCAGCGTCGTCAGCGTCGAAATCGAGCGCGACTTGATCGAGACTGCGCGCATTGCGCTGAGCAGCCAGGGGTACGAACGAGTGAAGGTGATGCACGCCGAGGAACTGGCGGGCGTGCAGCAGCCATTCGATCGCATCGTCGTCACGGCACGTTCGAACGACATCGATCCCAACTGGTGGCGACTCCTGACGCCAGGCGGACGCATCGTCGTTCCGCTCGATATCGGTTACGGCGGCGAGCGCGCAATCGGATTCGTGCGCGAGGGCGTTCGACTGCACAGCGTCGGATCGTACGCGTGTGCGTTCGTGCAGCTTCGCGGGGGAGAGGACGACCACGATCCGGCGATGTTCTTTCGCGTGCGCAGCACACGCTACGAGCGCGAGCCCGGCGCGACCACCCCGCTCGACGTGGTGGCGATCGAGCGAGTTAACGCCGACGCCTCATTGCTCGAAGGGGCGGATGCGGTGGTGGCTCGCCCTCACACGCTCTTTGCGGTTACGCGGACTTTTTGAAAAAATCCGCGTTGATGGCGACGAAGTTCTGCCACTTTTCCGGAACGTCGGAATCGGCGAAGATCGCCTCGACCGGGCACGCCGAAACACAAGCTCCGCAATCGATGCACACTTCGGGATCGATGAAGAGCTGCTCGTCGCTTTCGCCGCCATGGATGCAGTCCACCGGGCAGACGTCAACGCACGATTTATCTTTGGTTCCGATGCACGGCTCCGTGATGATATACGCCATAACACGCGATTATTGGCAACGCTCGGAGCCGACGCCTGCTATATCGCCGAGCGCCTCCCGGAGATGGCACGCACCACCCAAAGCAGCACCACGGCGCCGATCAGCGCGCACACGAAGCTCCCCAAACTCCACCCCATCGCGATGGGGTGGCCGAAGAGCGAGAAGATCCAGCCGCCGATGACGGCTCCGACAATTCCGACAATCAAGTCGCCGATGATCCCGCCGGGGCCCTCTCCCGGAACGATCCAGCGCGCCACGGCGCCGACGATGATGCCGAAGATAATCCAAAACAATATCGTACTCATGGCTCCCTCCCCTTGCCTCTACAGGGTACCCTGCGGCGCGGTTACGAAACCCCTGACATCCCGTTAGGAGCATCATGAACAGAACGCTCGCCCTGCTCGCCGTCCTTGTGATCTCGACCTGCGCCGCCGCTCCCGCTGCAACGACGGTCACCCACATTACGGTCAACGGCGAAGGCACCGTGGCCGTCGTTCCGGATCAGGCTTCGATCCGCGCGACGGTGATCACCAACGCGGACCGCGCCGAAGATGCGGTGTCGCAAAATAACGCGATCTACACGCGAATCGTCGCGGCTACGCAGGCGCAGGGGATTGCGCGCAGCGACGTGACGCTCGCCGATTACAATCTCAACTTCAATCCTCGGCCAAGCCCCGAACCGGGCCAAAGAATCATCCCATCGGCGGAACGCTACGGATACGTCGTCACGCGCTCGTTCGACATCGTGGTGCGTTCGATCGCCAAGGCCGGCGCGGTCGTCGACGCAATCACGAAGGCCGGCGTCACGAACGTCGACGGCATCTCGTTCGGCTCGTCCGATCCCTCGCGCGTGCGCGGTGAAGCGACGGCCAAAGCGATGGCGGATGCTCGCTCGAAGGCCGAAGAGGCAGCCAAGGCCGCGGGTTTACACATCACGGGCATCGACCGGATCGCTTTCGGCGGCAGCGCGCCGGTCGTCCCGATGATGCGCATGTCGGTGATGTCGGCGGCGCCCGCGCCGACCACGTTCGACGCGGGAGCCGTGAAGGTCACGACCGAGCTTACCGTGATCTTCCTCGCCTCTCCGTAGGCAAAGCGAAACCGTCGCCGCCGAGGCAGAGTAGAGGAAGGCATGACCAGTCCCACCTGCGAGTCGTGCGGTTTGCGTCCGTCCACGACGATTGTCGGCCGAAGCGCGCTCTGCACCTCGTGCGCGCAGCGCCGTTCGGCCACGAGCGCTCTACCCTTCCTCGGTGCGGCGCTGGCAGCCGCCGGGCTGATCGCGGGCGGCGCGATGCTCATCGAAAATCGCGACGAAATTTCGCGGCGCCTCTCGATCACCGGCGGAACGCCCACGCTGCAATCCTTCTCTCGCGACCTCACCGATCTCGCTCGCGCGGGGAAATTGGATCCGGTCGTCGGACGCGACGACGAGATCGAGCGCGTCGTGTCGATTCTCGCACGGCGCAGCAAGAACAACCCGGTGCTCATCGGCGAGCCCGGGGTCGGGAAGACAGCCATCGTCGAAGGTCTTGCGCAACGCATCGTCGCGGGCAGCGTGCCTTCTTCGCTGCGCAACAAGCGCGTGCTCGCGCTCGCGCTCGGTCCGCTGGTCGCGGGCACGAAGTATCGCGGCGAGTTCGAAAGCCGCATCAAGCGAATTCTCGATGAAGTCAAGCGCAGCGCGCGTGACGTGGTGCTGTTCATCGACGAGATGCACACGCTGGTAGGCGCGGGGGCCGCCGAAGGCGCGCTCGACCTTTCCTCGATGATCAAGCCGGAGCTTGCGCGCGGCGACCTGCAATGCATCGGCGCAACGACCTTCGACGAGTACCGCAAGTACGTCGAGTCGGACGCTGCGCTCGAGCGGCGCTTCCAACCGGTGATGGTGGACGAGCCGACGATCGAGGCGACGATCGCGATCTTGCGCGGACTTCGCGGACGTTACGCCGAGCATCACAAGGTTACGATCACAACCGAAGCCATCGACGCAGCCGCGAATCTCTCGGCCCGCTACATCGCCGATCGCTTCTTGCCCGACAAGGCCATCGACCTGATGGACGAAGCAGCGGCCAACGTAGCACTCGCCAACAAAGGCGCGTTCGATCGACCTGCGGTCACCGCCGAACACGTGGCCGCCGTGGTCACGAAGTGGACCGGGATTCCGCAACAGACGCTCTCCGAATCCCAAGCCAACGCGCTGCTCGAACTCGAGACGACGCTCTCGCGCCGCGTCATCGGCCAGTCGCAAGCGATCGCGAAAGTCTCGGAAGCTATTCGCCGCGCGCGCGCGGGTTTGCACGATCCGCGCAAGCCGCTGGGAAGTTTCCTTTTCGCGGGACCGAGCGGCGTGGGCAAAACCGAGCTCGCCAAGGCGCTCGCTGCAGCGCTCTTCGGCACCGAAGACGCGCTCGTGCGCATCGATCTCTCCGAGTTCACCGAAGCGCACACCGTTTCGCGTTTACTCGGCGCACCCCCAGGATACGCCGGTCACGACGAGCCCGGACAACTCACCGAACCCGTGCGGCGCCGGCCATATTGCGTGATCCTCTTCGACGAACTCGAAAAGGCCCACCCCGACGTCGCCAACGTTCTGCTGCAAATCCTCGACGACGGCCGCGTGACCGACGCCAAGGGACGCACCATCGATTTCCGCCACGCGCTCATCGTGCTCACCACCAACCTCGAGGACGATCAAATCGGCGATTACCTGCGACCTGAGTTCCTCAATCGAATCGACGATCGCGTGCGTTTCAACGAACTGCAACTCGCCGACATCGAAGCCATCGTCGAGATCCACGTCGATTCGCTCGTGCAGCGAATGGGCGCGCGCAATCTGCACTTGCGCCTCTCAGACGACGCGAAGGCCTATCTGGCCAAGGTCTCGATCGGAGCGGGCAGCGGTGCGCGCTACGTCCAGCGAACCGTCTCGCACTACATCTCGACGCCGCTCTCAACGGCGATCCTACGTGGCGAGCTGCGCGAAGGCGGCACCGCCGACGTCACGCTCGACGGCGACGCGCTCGTGGTGCGCGCCGCCTAGCTCGGGATGATGAGGGTTAGAGAATCGACGTGATGTCGGCGTCGAGCTGCGCGCTCGAGAGCTGACCTATTTCGATCTTGCGGACGACGCCGCTCTTGTCGATAAAGACGCCGACGGGCATCCCGTTGACCGAGTACTCGTCGCTCAGCGTGCCCGAGTCGACCAGAGCCGGGTACGTGAGCTGGTGCTGATTCACGAATTGCTTGGCCTTCTGGGCGTTCTCTTGCACGTCGACCCCGACGACTTGCAACCCCCGCGCCGCGTATTTTTTGTAGGCGGCGTTCACTTCCGGGGCTTCGTCGTTGCACGGCGGACACCAGGTCGCAAAGAAATCGAGGAACACCGGTTTGCCGGCGAGCTGTTTCATCGAGAGCGAGCCGCCGCCGACCAGTGGGTCGGTAAAGTCGGGCGCCGCCTGACCGATGTGCGCGGTCGCCCCGATACCGCCGTTCCCGCTGCAGGCGGCCAGCAGCATCAGCGCCGCGGCCATCATCATTACTCGTTTAGCCATAACTCGGATACGCTACCGCCCCCAAATCGGTTCGCATTTGCGCTATCAATTCGTCGACCGAGCCGAACAACCGCTGCTCTCGCAGATAGCGCAGGTCCCGCAATGCCAGCTCGT
Source organism: Alphaproteobacteria bacterium (assembly GCA_035523815.1). Classification (GTDB taxonomy): domain Bacteria; phylum Vulcanimicrobiota; class Vulcanimicrobiia; order Vulcanimicrobiales; family Vulcanimicrobiaceae; genus Aquilonibacter. The sequence goes on along the minus strand of DATKPZ010000173.1, from coordinate 286 downwards.
GTCCGTAAATGGTCTCGTTGAAGTCGCGTAACCAGGCTTCCACGGTCCGCCGCTTTCCGTCGAACTGCGGATTGGTGCCGATCGAGACCAGCGCGGCATGATCGCGCCCGTCGTACCGCGCCACCGCCGCATAGACGCCGTCCTTGGGCAGCAGCTTCTGCGGCACGGCGATATTCGCCGTCGGAAACTCCAAGTCGTGCCCTCGCCCGAATCCCACTTCCACGACGCCTCGCAGCTGATAGCTGTGACCGAGCAGATGGTCGGCAAGTTCTAGATTTCCGTCGGC
>DATKPZ010000172.1:0-3522 GCA_035523815.1 Alphaproteobacteria bacterium | reverse complement strand
TGCCCTTCGTAGTTGAAGACCAACACGATCAGCCGGTCGCACCGCGCACGCGCGGTATCGATCAAGAACGCGTGTCCGCGATGCGGCGGGTCGAACTTCCCGGCTGCCAGACCCGTACTGCGCGACGCGCGGTCCGGATCCGCAGCACTCATGCGTGAGCCGGTTCGCTCGGTTCCGACGGCAATTCGATCGATGGGATCTTCGAGAACTTGAGCTTCTCGGCGTCATCCGGATCGACGTCGGCCAGCACGTGATCGCCGCCGACGAAGTTCCCTTTGAGCATCTCTTCGGCTAGCTCGTCCTCGACGTTGCGCTGAATCGCGCGACGCAGCGGACGCGCACCGAACTGCGGATCCCAGCCCTTCTTGGCAAGCAGCGCCTTCGCGGCTTCGGTCACTTTGAGGTGCATGTCTTGCGCGCGAACTTCGCGCAGGACTTTCTCGAGCTCGAGCCCGACGATCTCCTCGATCTGCGGCTTGCTGAGTTGATGGAAGACGACGACTTCGTCGACGCGATTGAGGAACTCGGGCCGGAACGTGTGCTTCACCTCATCCAGCACCTTGGTCTTCATGCGCTCGTAGCCCTTGGCTTCGTCTTCTTCCGTCCCTTTTTGCGGACGGAATCCGATCTCGGTCGTCGTCTGCATGCCGGCCGCGCCGACGTTCGAGGTCATGATGATCACGGTGTTTTTGAAGTCGACCTGGCGGCCTTGCGAGTCGGTGAGACGGCCATCGTCGAGCACTTGCAAGAGCAAGTTGAAGACGTCGGGGTGCGCCTTTTCGATCTCGTCGAGCAGCACGACCGAGTACGGACGGCGACGCACGGCTTCGGTGAGCTGTCCGCCTTCTTCGTACCCGACGTATCCCGGAGGGGCGCCGACCAAACGTGAGACGGAGTATTTCTCCATGTACTCCGACATGTCGATGCGGATCATCGACTCTTCGTCATCGAACATGAACTCCGCAAGCGAACGCGCGACTTCGGTCTTGCCCACGCCGGTGGGACCAAGGAAGAGGAACGAGCCGATCGGGCGATTCGGATTCTTGAGGCCCGCGCGCGAACGCCGGATCGCGCGCGTGATGACATTGATCCCTTCGTCCTGACCGACGATCCGCTCGTGAAGCTTGGAGCCCATGTTGAGCAGCTTCTCGGTTTCGGCCTGCGCGAGGCGGCTGACCGGAATCTTGGTCCACGCCGAGACGATCTCGGCGACGTTCTCGCTCGTGACCTGAAGCGGCTTATCGGCGTTGCGCGCCTTCTTCTCTTGCCATTCCTGTTCTAGGCGCGACTTTTCGAGGCGCAGCTTTTCCTCTCGGTCCCGAACCGACGCGGCCTTTTCGAACTCCTGATTCTTGACCACCGACTCTTTCTCGGCGATCACGCGGCGCAGCTGAGCGTCGACTTCGCGAATCTCGGGCGGGGGCAGCGTGGCCTGCAGGCGCACGCGTGAACTCGCTTCGTCGATCAAATCGACCGCCTTGTCGGGCAAGAAGCGATCGGTGATATAACGATCCGAGAGCTTTGCCGCGGCGGCGAGCGCGTCGTCGGTTATTTGCACCTTGTGATGCGCTTCGTAGCGGTCGCGCAAACCCTGCAGAATCTCGACCGTCTCCTCGACCGACGGTTCGCCGACCATGACCGGCTGGAAGCGCCGTTCGAGGGCTGAGTCTTTCTCGATGTGCTTGCGGAATTCGTTGAGCGTGGTCGCGCCGATGCATTGCAGTTCGCCGCGCGCAAGCGCGGGTTTGATGATGTTGCTCGCATCGATCGCGCCTTCAGCGGCGCCTGCGCCGACCAGCGTGTGAAGCTCGTCGATGAAGAGGATGATCTCGCCGGCAGCGCCCCGGATTTCGTCCATCACGCGTTTCATGCGCTCTTCGAATTCACCGCGGTACTTGGTGCCGGCCACGAGACCCGCAAGGTCGAGCGTGATCACGCGCTTGTCGCGCAGCGGATCGGGAATATCGCCCTTGATCACGCGCTGCGCGAGCCCTTCGGCGATCGCGGTCTTACCGACGCCGGGTTCACCGATGAGCGCGGGATTGTTCTTGGTGCGGCGCGAGAGAATTTGAATCACGCGTTCGATCTCGTTGCTGCGTCCGATCACCGGATCGAGCTTGTTCTCGCGCGCGAGCTGGGTGAGGTCGCGTCCGTACGCATCGAGCGTCGGCGTCTTGCTCTTGCCCTTGGGCGCGGGCGGCTGGCCCTCCGCTCCGAGCAGCGAAGTCGTTTGCACGCGGACTTTGGCCGGATCGACGCCGAGGTTCGTCAGCACGCGCGCCGCCACGCCTTCACCCTCACGGATGAGGCCGAGCAGCAGATGTTCGGTGCCGATGTAATTGTGGTTGAGCTGGCGGGCTTCTTCGAAGGCGAGCTCGATCACGCGCTTGGCGCGCGGCGTAAAGACCATCTCTTGCTGAACGGTTTGACCGCCGCGTCCGACGATCGCTTCGACCTCTTGTCGAACCTTGGCGAGATTGACGCCAAGCGACTCGAGGACTTTCGCCGCGAGGCTTTCACCCTCCGAGATGATTCCGAGCAGAATGTGCTCGGTCCCGATGTAGTTGTTCCCCAAGCGCTGCGCTTCTTCTTGAGCGAGCACGATGCTGCGTCTCGCACGCTCGGTGAACGGTTCCCACATTGACATTGCTTGGCTCTTCCCTCCGAAGACTGTGCCTTGCGCCCCGCGCAAGTATTTTACTCTAACGCTACCCAGGCCAGGTGGGTTTCGTGACGGTCTTTACTCTTTTGTATCGGGCGGTACGCCGCCGCGTCGCCTTTGGCCTCGGGTGCGCGGTCGGCAGTAGGCCCGGCCAGCCGTCTGTATTAAGATGGTAGCCATGCCGACCACCGATCAAATCCGCACCGCCCTCGCCGAGGTAAAGGATCCCGAATTGAATCTGGGGATCCTCGAGCTTGGGCTCGTCTACGATGTAAGCGTCGAGGGGGAAGCGGGCGAGCATGCGACCGTCGTGATGACCCTCACCTCACCCATGTGCCCCGTCGGCCCGATGTTCAAAAAGTCGGTCGAGGACCACGTGCTCGCGATCGAAGGGATCAAATCCGCGACGGTCGACATCACGTTCTCGCCGCCCTGGGACCCGGTGACGATGGCCTCCGACGACGTGAAAGCCGCCCTGGGCATTTGGTAGGGGGCGTCGCGCCTACGATTGCATCCCGATGATCGCGAAGGTGCCGGTGCCGTGGGCGATCAGCTTGCCGTCGGGACTGAGCACCCGGCCCTCGGCCGTCGCGAGGTTCGCTCCCACGTGAACGGCGCTTGCCTCGGCGGTGATCCGGCGGCCGTCGGGGAGCAGCGAGCGAACCATGTGGACGTGGAGATCGACCGTCGTGGCCATGCGGTCTTGCGGCAAGCGGGTTTGGACCGCCAGCGTGAGCACCGTGTCGAGCAGGGTCGAGGTGAAGCCGCCATGGACGACGCCGGCGGGGTTGGCCGTCCACTGATGCGCCGGCACCGAAAACGTCACCCGCCCCGGCTCGGCCGTCTCGAAGACGAAGCCG